>JACZJD010000397.1 GCA_014860725.1 Aquamicrobium sp. | reverse complement strand
AACTGCTTCAGCCTCTCGGAGCGCGGCGCGCCGAACAGCTGCTCGGGCGGACCTTCCTCCTCGACGAGGCCGTTGTAGAGGTAGACGACGTGGCTCGCGACCTCGCGGGCGAACTTCATCTCGTGGGTGACGAGCACCATGGTGCGCCCTTCGTGGGCGAGATCGGCGATGACCTTCAGCACCTCGCCGACGAGTTCCGGATCGAGGGCCGAGGTCGGCTCGTCGAAGAGCATCACGCGCGGCTGGATCGCCAGCGCACGGGCTATGGCGCCGCGCTGCTGCTGCCCGCCGGAGAGGAAGGCCGGGTAGACATCGCGCTTCTCGGCGAGGCCGACGCGCTCGAGCAGCTTCTCGGCCGTGGCGACCGCCTCGGCGCGCGGCACCTTGAGGACGTGGATGGGCACCTCGATGACGTTCTCGATGAGCGTCATGTGGCTCCACAGGTTGAAACTCTGGAAGACCATGCCGAGTTTCGAACGGATCCGCTCGATCTGGCGGCGGTCGGCAGGCACCGTGTGGCCGTGGCTGTCGGCCTTCAGTCGGATCTCCTCGCCGTTGACGCGGATGATGCCGCTGGTCGGGTTCTCGAGACAGTTGATGCAGCGCAGCAGCGTCGACTTGCCGGAGCCGCTGCCGCCGATGATGGCGATCACCTCGCCGTCGCGGGCCGAAAGGGACACGCCCTTGAGGACATGGAGATTGCCGAATCGCTTGTGCAGGTTCTCGACGTGGATCGCCTCGGCGGCGTCCTGCCGTTTCGACGCCGGATCCGCGGATGACGCCACCTGTGCGCCGGTCACGATCGACCGACTCCCGTTCGTCCCGCCCGCACGCTGCGCAAACAAGAACCCATGAACCCGCTACTCCCGGGGCGAGGATGGACCGCCCGGCTTGCCTCCGTCAACCGTGCTTTTCAGGCCCATTGCCGCCGCCACGGACCAGAGGCTAGAGAAGTCAAGGAAGGTTTGGACGGGAGGATCGCGTGGACCAGAGCAATCGCCAGTATGGCGCCCAATCGATGGCGGCGCCGATCAGGCGGGTCGTCATGCGTTCCGCCGCGAGCGCCATGGCCGGCGCCGACCGCGTCCGCTGGCACTACGGTCCCGGCTTCGACGCGGCGAAGGCAGGCGCTCAGCATGCCGCGCTCGCCGGTCTCGTCGCTTCGTCCGGCGCGACGATCGAATGGCTCCCCGACGTCGAGGACGGCCTCGCCGACTCGGTGTTCACCCACGACCCGTCGCTGATGACCGACCGCGGCGCGATCATCCTGTCGATGGGCAAGGCGCTGCGCCGAGCCGAACCCGGCCTGCACGATGATGTCTACCGCGGCCTCGGCATCCCCATCCTCGGCCGGATCGAGGACCCCGGACAGGTCGAGGGCGGCGATTGCGTGTGGGTCGACACGCGCACGCTCGCCGTCGGACGCGGCGTGCGCACCAACGAGGCCGGCATCCGCCAGCTCGCCGCCATCCTGGCGCCTCTCGGCGTCGAGGTGCTCGGCTACGACCTGCCGCTGTGGCAGGGCGAGGAGGCCTGCCTGCACCTCATGTCGGTGATCAGCCCGCTGGCCGACGACCTGGCGCTGGTGCATCCGCCGCTGCTCCCGGTCGCCTTCTACCAATTGCTCAAGGACCGAGGCATCCGCCTCGTCCCGGGCGACCCGGAGGAGTTCGCCGCCTCGCACGGGCTCAGCCTGAACGTGCTGCCGACGGCGCCCCGCGAGGTAATCGCCGTCGCCGGCTTCCCGAAGACCGCGGCGGCGATGCAGGCGGCGGGCTGTACGGTCGCGACCTTCGAGGCGGATGCCTTGTGCATCGCCTGCGAGGGCGGGCCGACCTGCCTGACGCGACCCATCCTGCGCGCCTGACGCTCCCCATCCTCCAGACACGGACCCTGCCATGGCCACCGTCGGCGAAGCGCTGATCTCCCTGCTCGAGGCCCACGGCGTCGACACCGTCTTCGGCATTCCGGGCGTGCACACGGTCGAGCTCTACCGCGGCCTCGCCGCGTCGGCGATCCGCCACGTGACGCCGCGCCACGAGCAGGGCGCCGCCTTCATGGCCGACGGCTATGCGCGCGCTTCGGGGCGGCCCGGCGTCGCTTTCGTCATCACCGGACCGGGCCTGACCAACGCGATCACCGCCATGGCCCAGGCACGCGCCGATTCCTCGCCGGTGCTGGTCGTCTCCAGCGTCAACCAGCGCGCGGCACTGGGAAAGGGGCTCGGCTTCCTGCACGAGCTTCCCGACCAGCGCGGACTGATGCGCACCGTGGCGCTGTCGTCGGAACGCGTCGAGGACCCGGCCGAGCTGCAGCCGGCGATGGAACGGGCCTTCGCCCTGCTCGGCTCGGGGCGGCCGGGGCCGGTGCACATCGAGATCCCGCTCGACGTCATGGCGCTGCCGGCGGCCCAGCTGCGGCCCGTCGCACCGGCCAGGCCGGCGCCCGTCGCCGAGGCCGGCGCGCTGGAAAAG
>JACZJD010000396.1 GCA_014860725.1 Aquamicrobium sp. | reverse complement strand
CGGCATGCGCGCCGGCGGCGACGCCCGCCGCAACGCGCTGATCGGCGCCGGCATCGGCGCGCTCGCCGGCGGCGCCATCGGCTCCTACATGGACCAGCAGGAAGCCGAGCTGCGCGGCTATCTCCAGGGCACGGGCGTCTCCGTCACCCGGAACGGCAACCAGATCGTGCTCAACATGCCGTCTAATATCACCTTCGCCACCGATCAGGATCAGGTCGTGCCGGCCTTCCACCAGACGCTCAACGCCGTGGCGCTGGTGCTCAACAAGTACAACCGCACGCTCGTCGACATCAACGGCCACACCGATTCGACCGGCAGCATGCAGCACAACATGGCGCTGTCGCAGCGCCGCGCCACCTCGGTCGGCAACTATCTCGTCAACCAGGGCGTCGACGGCCGCCGCCTCGCCATCAACGGCTTCGGCCCCAACCAGCCCATCGCCAGCAACGCCACCCCGGACGGCCGCGCGCAGAACCGCCGCGTCGAGATCTATCTGTCGCCGATCACCTGAGGCGGCAACCGAACCCCGGAAACCGGGGCAGGGAGAACGGAAGGGCGCGACGGCGAGGCTGTCGCGCCCTTTTTCGTTGCGCCGTCACCGGACCGGCCTGGTTCCGGGGGCGTTAAAAACGCATCCCATCTCCTTGTTTGCGCATTGGATTCACCGGAAGACGGGGCTGTGCCTTCCGGCCGGATGCCTTCGCGACGGCATGGCCGTTCACTTTGTCGCGGGCAGGGAGGGCGGCCCGCCCTTGATCGCGGGCGCCGGATTCATTAGTTTAGAACCATTCTAAATTCTGGATTCCCGCGATGATTGCGCATCTCCATCTGCCCGCCTTTTCCGGCAAGCCGCGCCTCGAGGAGCTGAGCGAGCGCGAGGTTCTGGCACTGGCGATCTCGTCCGAGGAGGAGGATGCGCGCATCTACGCCACCTATGCCGCCGGGCTGCGCGGCTCCTATCCGGCGTCGGCCGCCATCTTCGACGGCATGGCCGCGGAGGAGAACATCCACCGCCAGCGGCTGATCGACCTCTACGTCAAGCGCTTCGGCGACGTCATCGTGCCGATCCGCCGCGAGCACATCGCCGGCATGCCGACGCGCAAGCCGGTCTGGCTCGTCGAGAACCTCGGCCTCGACCGGATCAGGAGCGAGGTCGACGACATGGAGCGGCAGGCGCAGGAGTTCTACGCCGCCGCGGCCGGCCGCGCCACCGACGCCGAGACGCGCCGCCTTCTCGGCGATCTCGCCGCGGCCGAGAGCGGCCACCAGGCGCGGGCGCACGCGCTGGTGGAGGAGCATCTGGGCGACGGCGAGCGCGAGAAGGAGGACCGCGCCTCCCACCGCCAGTTCGTCCTGACCTGGGTGCAGCCCGGTCTCGCCGGCCTCATGGACGGCTCGGTCTCGACGCTGGCGCCGATCTTCGCCACCGCCTTCGCGACGCAGGACCCGTGGACGACCTTCCTCGTCGGCCTGTCGGCCTCGGTCGGCGCGGGCATCTCCATGGGCTTTACCGAGGCCGCGCACGACGACGGCAAGATTTCCGGCCGCGGCGCGCCGTGGAAGCGCGGCCTCGCCTCCGGCGTCATGACCACGCTCGGCGGGCTCGGCCACGCGCTGCCCTATCTCATCCCGTCCTTCTGGACCGCGACGCTCATCGCGCTCGCCGTGGTGTTCCTCGAACTGTGGGCCATCGTCTGGATACAGCACCGCTTCATGGAAACGCCGTTCCTGCGTGCCACCTTCCAGGTGGTTCTGGGCGGAAGCCTGGTCCTTGCCGCGGGCATCCTCATCGGCGGCGCCTGACGGCCGCAGGCGGCGGCCGGCCGGCGAGATTTCTCTCCCCAACTTCCAGCGGCGAACGCACGGGATTCTCGTCCGTCTTCGCCTTTGCGCAAATTCGCCGGCTCCCCGGCGGCGCTAGGCTGATTTGTCGCGCGTCAAATACACGCGGCGCGATCCGGCCGTAGAAAAGCCGGGCGCAAGCAATCCATGGAGGGAACCCCCAATGAGCATCCCCATCAACAGCAGGTTGAACGAGCCGGATTCCGCGCGGCTCATCATCCCGGCGCTCGGCGGCTTCTACCGGGCATTCGCCCAGCCGGCGGCCTGGGTCGTCCTGCGCGTCGCCGTCGGCGTCGTGCTCGCCGCCGAGGGCTGGTCGAAGATGCTGGCTCCGATGGCGATGACCGGATTCGTCGAGAGCATCGGCTTCTATCCCGGCTGGTTCTGGTCGCCGTTCCTCGCCGGCCTCCAGTTCTTCGGCGGCATCGCCGTCGCGATCGGCCTGTTCACGCGCCCCATCGCCTTCGCCAGCGCCGTCATGCTCGCCATCACCTACTGGTTCCATGTCGTGAACCCGTATGGCGACGCCTTCCTGACTCAGGCGGGCATCGAGGCGCTGACGGCGAACAGCGAGCTGTTCACGCCGCAGGCCACGCGCCGGCTGGCCGACGGCGGGACGCAGTTCCTCGCCCAGGTGCAGGGCAAGGCCGAGCATCTGTCGCTGTTCTGGACGCTCGCCATGCTGATCTTCGCCGCCTATGGCGGCGGCGCGCTGTCGGTCGACCGCAACATTCTCAGGAAGGAGTTCTAGCGAACGCTTGAGAACCACGCCGGCGGCCTGCTGCGGGAGCCACGCAGGCCGCCGCGCACCCGGAGACGGGTGAGGGGACCACGCATCACGGCATGCCCGAAAGGCTGCCGCAAGAGATCGGCCGGCGAAACCCGGCCGATCAGCGCTTGCCGGCGAGATCGCTCAGAAGCCGGCGCATTTCCTCGTCGGGCGTGCTGTCCGCCGCGCTCTTGGTCGCCGGCTGCACGGCGGGCTGCGGTGCGGCCGCCATCTGCTCCTTGTCGAGCGATACCTCGAGCTCCTTCAGCAGCTCGTCGTCGAGATCGGGCTTCGCCGGCTTGACC
>JACZJD010000055.1 GCA_014860725.1 Aquamicrobium sp. | reverse complement strand
CGGCGTCCGTCGTGCCCGCGGCGAGCCTGCCCTCGACCAACGATCCGAACGCCGAGTTCACCGCCAAGCGCTCGCTGATCGTCTACGACAATGTCGGCCAGGAAGTGCTGCTCGACATCTTCTTCACGAGGACCGGAACCGGCACGCCGGGAACGACCATGGCCGGCCCTGCGGTCGGCGGCTACTCGGCGTCCCTTCCGAACAGCACCACCGCAGGCCCGGCGGTGGGCGGTTATACTGCGGCATCCACGCCGATTGCCAATGGCGCGAACAGCAACTTTACATTCGCTGGATTCACCGGCCTGACATGGGTCGATGGCGATGCGACGTCTTTTACCGTCGACATCAACGGAACCGCCGTAGACGTCACCGGCATCTACAGCGGCGGCACATGGTCCTTCGCACCGGATAATCCAGCAGCCGTACCAGCCGGTGCAACGCTCACTTTCGACGCCAGCGGTCCCGACCTCGTCGTCAATGCCGCGAATGCAACCGGCGCGGGCATCAATGTCGCGATTAATGGTTTCTCCTCGACGCGCAATGTGCCCGGCATAGCAGACGGTGCCAACGCCGACCTCACCTTCGCCGGCTTCACGGGCCTTGCATGGGCCGACGGCGACACGGCTTCCTTCACGGTCGACATCGACGGCACCGCGGTCGAGGTGACCGGCACCTACAGCGGAGGCGCATGGTCGTTCACGCCTGACGATCCGGCTTCCGTGCCGACCGGCGCGACGCTCTCCTTCGACACCAGCGGCCCAGACCTCGTCGTCAACGTCGCCAATGCCACCGGCGCGGGCATCACCGTTTCGGCCAACGGCTTCACGTCGACGACGCCCGTTCCCGCCACTGCCGACACGTGGGAGATGTCCATCTTCTACCAGCCGAACGCGGCTGCGACGACGTCCTTCCCCTACAGCCAGCCCGCGCTCCAGACGGCCACGCTGGAGTTCGACCAGTACGGCAAGCTCATCGGCCCCGCGACGGTCGGCATCGACCTCACCGGCCTGAACGGCGAGATGATCGAGATGGACATCTCGGGCATGACGCAGCTTGCCGCGGAGTTCACGCAGGGCGACGTCGGCAAGAACGGCACCGGCCCCGCTTCCATCGACAGCGTCGTCATCGGCACCGACGGCATCCTCTATGCCAAGGACGCCAAGGGCAACACCACGCCGCTCTACCGCCTGCCGATCGCGACGGTGCAGAGCCCGGACCAGCTTCAGGTCCTGCCCGGCAACGTCTTCTCGGTGGGGCTCGAATCCGGCGACGTCCAGATCGGCTTCGCCGGCAGCGGTGGGCTCGGCGACATCATCTCCGGCTCGGTCGAGAATTCCAACGTCGATATCGCCGAAGAGCTGACCAACATGATCGAGTCGCAGCGCAACTACACCGCGAACTCCAAGGTCTTCCAGACCGGCTCCGACCTGATGGACGTTCTGGTGAACCTCAAGAGATAGGTCGCGGTGACCGGCAGCACGCAACAGGGGTAACATGTCTCTCTCGACAGCACTGAGCATAGCGCAGAGTTCGCTTCTCAACACCCAGCGCCAGACCAGCGTCGTGTCGAAGAACCTGGCGAATGCGTACAACGCCGACTACGCGCGCCGCTCCGCGATCGTGTCGAGCCTCGCCCCCGGCTCGCAGATCGCCACCATCAGCAGGGCGACGGACGTCGCCCTGTTCCGGCAGAACCTGACCGCCACATCCGGCTGGATGGCGCAGAGCACGATCGTCAACGGCCTCGACCGGCTGGCCGTCTCCGTCAACGGCGTCGACAACGCCACCTCGCCCGCCGCGCTGATCGGCAGGCTGCAGGAGGCGCTGCAGTTCTACGCGGCCACGCCCTCCAACCGCACGCTCGCCGAAAGCACGGTCGAGGCCGCGCGCCAGGTCGTGCTCGGCCTCAACCAGGGCACGCAGGCGATCCAGACCTTCCGCACCGAGATGGACGGCCAGATCGCCACGGCCGTGTCCGACCTCAACCAGCTCCTCGCCGACTTCAAGAAAGTCAACGACGAGATCGTCGGCGGCACGCAGGCCGGCCGCGACGTCCTCGACAGCCTCGACAGGCGCGACGCGCTCCTGAAGAAGATCTCCGAGCTGATCCCGATCTCGACCATCTCGCGCGCCCACGGCGACACGATGATCGTCACCGCCGACGGCACCACGCTGTTCGAGACAATCCCGCGCCACGTCCATTTCGAGGCGACGCCGGCCTACGGCCCGGCGAGCGTCGGCAACAAGGTGTTCATCGACGGCGTGCCGCTGCAGGCGGCGACAGGCGCCAACACCAACGCCTCCGGCTCCATCGCGGCGATGGTCCAGCTCCGCGACGAGTATGCCGACGGGCTCCAGCTCCAGCTCGACGAGATCGCCCGCGGGCTGATCTCGGCCTTCGCCGAGACCAACCCCGCGCCGCCGAACGGCGAGGTGCCGGGCCTCTTCGTCTGGAACACGCCCTCGACCATGCCCGCGGCCGGCACGCGGACCGTCGGGCTCGCCGGGCTGATCTCGCTCAACGCGCTCATCGACCCGCAGCAGGGCGGCGACGCCCAGAAGCTGCGCGACGGCATCAACTTCGCCTACAACACCGACGGCTACGCCAGCTTCAACGAGCTGCTGATGGGCTTCGACCAGAAGCTCGACACGCAGGGCACCTTCAACACCGCGGCCGGCAACACCGTCCTGCTGAGCCTGAAGGACTATTCGGCGGCCGCCGTCGGCTGGCTCGAGGATGCGCGCAAGACCGCGGCCGGCGCGGCCGAGACCAAGAGCGCCCTCGTCCTGCGCACCACCGAGGCGCTGTCCAACATCACCAGCGTCAACATCGACGAGGAAATGGCGCTGATGCTCGAGCTCGAGCACTCCTACGCCGCCTCGGCCAAGATGCTGCAGGTGATCGACGAGATGCTCCAGACGCTCCTCGCGGCGGTGAGGTAGACCGATGAAAGTGTCCTTCGTTTCCTCGCAGGCGATCACGCAGGCATTGCGCTACCAGACGTCGCGCATCCAGGGCGACCTCAACAACGCCCTCAAGGAGATGAACACCCTGCGCGTCGCCGACACCGGCCTCGCGCTCGGCGCCCGCACCAGCGTGTCGGTCTCGCTCCACCGCGAGATCGACCGACTGAACAGCCTCATCGATTCCAACAAGCTCGCGGCCTCGCGGCTGGAGATGACCCAGATCGGCCTGCGCCAGCTTTCGGACGCGGCGAGCGACCTTCTCGCCGACTATTCGACGGCGCTGTCGGACACCGCCGACCCGGCCATCACCCGGCAGCAGGCCGAGAAGACGCTGGCGCTGATGTCCTCGGTGCTGAACGCCAACGTCAACGGCGAGAACATCTTCGCCGGCATCAACACCGACGTGAAGCCGTTCAACGACTTCCTCGACCCGACGTCGCCCAACCGGATCGCCTTCGACACCGCCTTCCAGACCCATTTCGGCTTCGCGGCGGACGCCCCCGCGGCCGCGAACATCACCGGCGCCCAGATGGACGCCTTCCTGACGGCCGTGGAATCGCAGTTCCTCGGCGCGGACTGGCACGGCAGCTGGTCCGAGGCCACCGACCAGCAGATCACGTCCCGCATCACGCTGACCGAGACGGCGCAGACGTCGGTCTCCGCCAACATCGTCGGCTTCCGCAAGCTCGCCATGGCCGCGGCCACTGTGGTCGCCACCTTCAGCGACACCATGAGCAAGGAGGGCCGCGACGCCGTCCTCGACCGCGCCTTCAAGCTCGTCGGCGAGGTCATCCCGGAGCTCGCCAACCAGCAGGGCTACACCGGCATCGCCGAGCAGCGCCTCACCAGCGCCAACGACCGCATGTCGATGCAGATCGACCTGTTCACCAAGAGCATCCAGGACCTCGAGGGCATCGACGAGCTCAACGCCGCCTCGCGCGTCACCGGCCTGAAGACGCAGCTCGAGATTTCCTACCAGCTCACGGCAAGCATGCAGCAGCTCAGCCTGCTCAAATACCTTTCATAAACCGGCAGCGGGAAAGACGACACAGGAACGCCATGTATCAATTCTCCTACGCCGAAGTTCAGTCCGATTCCGTGGCCGACGCCAAGGATCGCGAGAAGCAGATTCTGACACGCTCCATCGACCTGCTCATCGCGGCGAAAGAGAAGGGCACGCCGTCGGTCGAGGCGGCGCAGGCCATCCATTTCCTCAACCGGGTGTGGACCGCCTTCATCGAGGATCTCGGCAGCGAGGAGAACGAGCTGCCGCACGAGCTGCGCGCCAACCTCATCTCGATCGGACTGTGGCTGCTGCGCGAGGCCGAGGAAGTCCGGCAGGGGCGCTCCGACAATCTCGAGGGACTGATCGAGGTCTCGCAGATCATCCGTGATGGCATTCAATGAAGAACACCCTGAAAATCACGCTCAAGGCCAACGAGAAGATCTACATCAACGGCGCCGTCATCAGGGCCGACCGCAAGGTGTCACTGGAGCTGCTGAACGACGTGCAGTTCCTCCTCGAAGGCCACGTGCTGCAGCCGGAGGCGGCGACCACGCCGCTGAGGCAGCTCTACTTCATCATCCAAGTCATCCTGATGAACCCGCAAGGGGCGCCCGAGGCGCGCGAGATGCTGCGCAAGTCGATGCCGCTCCTGCTCGCCACCTTCAGCGACGAGCACGTCCGCGCCTCGCTCAAGAACATCGACAGGATGGTCAACGAGGGCCACGTCTTCGAGGCGCTCAAGGCGCTGCGCGCGCTCTATCCGCGGGAAGCCGCCATTCTCGACAGCCACGGCGTGCAGCCGGCGGCCCTCACCCTGACCGCAGCGGAGTAGATGCCATGACCGTTTCCGCCATCGGCGCCACGACGACGACGCAGAACACCATCAGCAATGCCCAGACCGTGGACTACCAGTCCTTCCTGCGCCTGCTCGTCGCCCAGATGAAGAACCAGGACCCGACCTCGCCGATGGAGTCGACGGACTACGTCGCCCAGCTCGCCACCTTCTCGCAGGTCGAGCAGTCGGTGCAGATCAACGCCAAGCTCGACGGCATCCTGCAGGCGTCGACCTTCGCCCAGGCGGGCGACCTGATCGGCCGCGAGATCGAATCGGCCGACGGCAAGATCAAGGGCACCGTCGAAAGCGTGCGCCTCTACAGCGACGGCATCATGGCCCGGCTGACCGACGGCCAGGAACTGCCGGTCTGGGCCGGCGTCGTCATCCGCTAGGGCACCATGAACGAGGCCGACGCGCTCGACATCGCGCAGTTCGCGATCTGGACCGTCCTGACCGCGTCGGGACCGGCGGTCGCGGTCGCCATGTTCGTCGGCGTCGGCATCGCCTTCATGCAGGCGCTGACGCAGGTGCAGGAAATCACCCTCACCTTCGTGCCCAAGATCGTGGCGATCCTGCTCACCGTCGCCTTCTCGGCCCCCTTCATCGGCGCCCAGATCGCCAGCTTCACCAACGTGATGTTCCAGCGGATCGAGACGGGGTTCTAGCGAATAGGGAATAGCGAATAGAGGGCCTTCCGCCCTGCCGCGCCCGTCCTGTTCCCTACTCGCTATTCGCTACTCCCTATTCGCTCACCTCATCCTCGCGCAAGCTTGACCGCCTAGTCTTCGCCGGGCGGGGTCTGTCCCGCATGCGAATCCCCCACGGCAGGACGGTCGTTCAGGCATGGCGCTTACCGAAACAGCATCCCTTCCCGCGTCCCGGAACTACGGCCGCGACGTCGCGCTGGCGCTCGGCGTCATCGTCATCCTGTCGATCCTGTTCCTGCCGATCCCGGCCTTCCTGATCGACTTCGGGCTGGCGCTGTCGATCGCGGTCTCGGTGCTGATCCTGATGGTGGCGCTGTGGATGCAGAAGCCCCTCGACTTCACCTCGTTCCCGACCGTGCTGCTGATCGTCACCATGCTGCGGCTGGCGCTCTCGATCGCCACGACGCGCGCGATCCTGTCGCACGGCAACGAGGGCGTGGACGCCGCCGGCTACGTCATTTCGGGCTTTTCGAGCCTGGTCATGGCCGGCGACTTCGTCATCGGCCTGATCGTCTTCCTGATCCTGATCGTGGTGAACTTCATCGTCATCACCAAGGGCGCCACCCGCATCGCCGAGGTCGGCGCCCGCTTCACGCTCGACGCCATCCCCGGCAAGCAGATGTCGATTGACGCGGACCTGTCGGCCGGCGTCATCGACGACAAGGAGGCGCAGCGCCGCCGCCGCGAGCTGGAGGAGGAATCCTCCTTCTTCGGCGCCATGGACGGTGCCTCGAAATTCGTGCGCGGCGACGCCATCGCCGGCCTCATCATCACCGCCATCAACATCATCGGCGGCATCGCCATCGGCTATTCGCGCCACGGCATGGGCATGGCCGAATCCGCCGACGTGTTCGTCAAGCTGTCGGTGGGCGACGGCCTCGCCACGCAGATCCCGGCGCTGATCGTGTCGCTGTCGGCCGGCCTCGTCGTCTCCAAGGGCGGCACGCGCGGCGCGACCGACGAGGCGGTGTTCGGCCAGCTCGGCGCCTATCCCCGCGCCCTGTCGGTCTCTGCCCTGCTCCTGTTCGGCATGGGCCTGATGCCCGGCCTGCCACTGCTGCCGTTCTTCGTGCTGGCGCTCGTCATGGCCTCCATCGCCTATGTCATCCCGCTCCAGCGCAACAGGAAGCTCGCCGCCGAGAAGGAGATCGAGCAGAAGGCCGAGGCCGCCAAGGTCGAGGAGGAGAAGCAGTCGATCAAGGCGTCGCTGAAGACCGCCGAGATCGAGCTTTTGATCGGCAAGCAGCTTTCGACCAAGCTCCTGACCTCGCATCAGGAGCTCGCCTTCCGCATGGGCAAGATGCGCAAGAAGTTCGCCACGCAGTACGGCTTCGTCGTGCCCGAGGTGAGGCTGACCGACGATTTCTCGATCCCGCCCAAGAACTACCAGATCAAGATCCACGGCACCGTCGTCGCCGAGTACCAGATGCGCGTCGGCGAGGTCATGGTGCTTCTCGGCAACGGCCCGCTGCCGCAGGTGCCGGGCGAGGAGGTGCGCGAGCCGGCCTTCGGCATGCGCGCCTATTCGGTGTCGGAGATGTTCGCCGAGGACCTGAAGCGCGACCGCTTCACCTTCGCCGACAACATGTCGGTGCTGCTGACGCACCTGTCGGAGGTCATCCGCAACAACCTGCCGCAGCTCCTGTCCTACAAGGACATGAAGGCGCTGATCGAGCGGCAGGACCAGGAATACCGCAAGCTGATCGACGAGGTTTGCACCTCGCATATCTCCTATCCCGGCCTCCAGGCGGTGCTGAAGCTGCTGCTCGCCGAGCGCGTCTCGATCCGCAACCTGCACCTGATCATCGAGGCCATCGCCGAGATCGCGCCGCATGTGCGCCGCACCGAGCAGATCGTCGAGCATGTGCGCATCCGCATGGCGCAGCAGATCTGCGGCGACCTGACCGAAAGCGGCGTCCTCAAGGTGCTGCGCCTCGGCAACCGCTGGGACCTCGCCTTCCACCAGGCGCTGAAGCGCGACGCCAAGGGCGAGATCCGCGAGTTCGACATCGACCCGCGGCTTCTGGAGGAATTCGGCAACGACACCTCCAAGGCCGTGCGGGCGCATCTCGACGCCGGCGAGCGCTTCGTCCTCGTCACCGCGCCCGACGCGCGCCCCTATGTGCGCATGATCGTCGAGCGGCTGTTCGCGACCCTGCCGGTGCTGTCGCATGTCGAGATCGCGCGCGGCGTCGAGGTGCGCGTCCTCGGCTCGATCTCCTGACGGGAGGGCGAGCGCCGCCGATGCTGCCCGGCCTTTCCCTCGAGACGGTGGCGCTGGCGGCGTTCCTCGCCTTCTGCCGCATCGGCTCGTGCTTCATGCTGATGCCCGGCTTCTCCAGCATGCGCGTGGCGGTGCATGTCCGGCTGTTCGTGTCCGCCGCCGTCACCTGGGCGCTGCTCGCCCATCTGTGGGACGAGATCATCCCGCATGTCGGGCTCGGCACCGACGCCCTCCTGATGCTCGTTGCGTCCGAAATCCTGATCGGCAGCACGATCGGGCTCGTCACCCGCTTCTACATGCTCACGCTGCAGTTCGCGGCCTCGGTGGTCGCCATGACCGGCGGCTTCGGCGGCATGGCCGGCTCGTCGGTGGACGAGATGGAGCCGCAGGCGCCGCTCGCGGTCATCATCACCACCTGCGCGCTGCTTCTCCTGTTCGCGCTCGACTTCCACCACGAGATCGTCAAGGCGCTGATCGCCTCCTATCAGGTCGCGCCGCTCGGCCGCTTCTTCGACGCGCAGGGCGCGCTGATCGACGTGACCGACACGCTGTCGCAATCCTTCTACCTGACGTTGCGGCTGGTCAGCCCCTTCGTCGCCTATGCGATCCTGGCCAACCTCGCCATCGGCTTCGTCAACAAGCTGGCGCCGCAGATCCCGGTCTACTTCGTGTCGCTTCCCTTCATCATCGCCGGGTGCCTGATCCTGCTCTATTTCGGCATCGGCATCATGCTGTCGCTGTTCGGCGACGGCTTCCTGCCCACCACCATAGGACGCTGACGATGACGCCGCGCTCCGACCGCCTCAAGCGCCTCGTCCGGCTGCAGAAGCAGATCAAGGCCCTGCACGAGACGAAGCACGCCACCCATCTGTCGCAGGCAGCGAGCGCCCGGCAGGAGGCGGCCGAGCTTCTCGACGCGCTCAACGCCGCCTCGCCGCTGCCCGGCCTCTTTCCCGACCTCTACAACCGGCGCATCGGCGCGGCCATGGGCCGCGAGGCGCAGGAGATGGAGAAGGCCCGCACCGAGGCCGGGCACGTGGCGACGGCGACGGCGCGCACCAACATCGTCGAGCGCGCCTGGCGCGAGGCGTTCCGGCTGGAGGAGCGCGACGCCACCGAGAAGGAGACGCTGGAGAGCGTCGAGCGCAAGGCGGTCGCCCCGGACGCGACGAAGACGAAATAGCGGCGCAGGCAAGCCTGCCACAAGCTTGTTGGGCGATAGTCGGCACAGCAAAATCAACGGTCGGGAGTACGGCAGTTGGCACTATCAGCAGCGGGCGATCTCGTACTCGACGTCGTACGGGCC
>JACZJD010000054.1 GCA_014860725.1 Aquamicrobium sp. | reverse complement strand
CGCCCGGCGTATCCACGACGCCGCGCTCACCCTTCTCGAAACGGTCGGGCTCGCCAACGCCTCCGCCAGCGCGGCCGAGGCGCTGACGCGCGCCGGCGCGCAGCAGGGCGGCGACGGGCGCATCCGCCTCCCGCGCAGTCTCATCCTCGACACCGTCGCGGCGGCCGCGCGCCACTTCACGCTCTGCGGGCAGGAGACGCGGCGCGACATCGCGCTCCAGGACGGGCGCGTCCATTTCGGCACGGCCGGCGCGGCGGTGCATTTCGTCGACGCCGAGACCGGCGAATACCGCGAGTCGCGGCTCGCCGACCTCTACGACGCGGCGCGCATCGCCGACGTCATGGAGAACGTCCATTTCTTCCAGCGGCCGATGGTGGCGCGCGACATGGTCGATCCCGCCGATCTCGACCTGAACACGCTCTATGCCTGCGTCACGGGCACGGCCAAGCATGTCGGCACCTCGTTCACGGTGCGCGAGAACGTAGCCCCCGCGCTCGACCTCCTCCATGCGGTGGCCGGCGGCGAGAAGGCGTTCCGCGCCCGGCCGTTCGTGTCCAACTCCAACGCCTTCGTCGCGGCGCCGCTCAAGTTCGCGGCCAATGCCTGCGGCGTGCTCGAAGCCTGCGTCGAGGGCGGGCTGCCGATCCTGCTGCTTTCGGCCGGGCAGGCGGGCACCAGCGCGCCGCCGCCGCTCGCCGGCACGCTGGCGCAGGCCGTGGCCGAGGTTCTGGCCGGGCTCGTCTACGTCAACGCGCTGAGACCCGGCCATCCGGCGATCCTCGGCATGTTTCCCTTCGCCTGCGACGCGCGCACCGGCACGATGGCGGGCGGCTCGGCCGAGCAGGCGCTGCTGACGGCGGCCTGCGCCCAGATGGCGCAGTTCTACGACCTGCCGGGCGGCGCGCCCGCCGGCATGGCCGACGCCAAGCTGCCCGACGTGCAGTCGGGCTACGAGAAGGGCATCACCGAGGCGATGGCGGGGCTCGCCGGCCTTTCCCTCGTCTACGAGGCGGCGGGCATGCACGCCTCGCTCGGCGGCTTCTGCCTCGAAAGCCTGATCGTCGACAACGACATGATCGGCCAGTGCCTCGCCTGCGTGAAGGGCATCGCGGTGACGGAGGAGACGCTGTCGGTCGAGACCATCGCGCGGATCTGCCTCGAGGGGCCCGGCCACTATCTCGGCTGCGAGCCGCTGCCCGCCCCCGCCTGCGAGCGGCGCTACCCGGCCTTCGCCGACCGCCTCGGCGTCGGCGACTGGCTGGAGGCAGGGCGGCCGGACATCCTGCGGCGCGCGATCGCCGAGAAGCGGCGCCTTCTCGCCGGCCATTTCCCGCGCCACGTGCCGCGTGCGGCCGACGACGCGATCCGCGCGCGCCATCCGAACATCCACCTGCCGCGCAGCGCGATGGGCTGGTAGCGGCCGATAGACGGCGAAGGAACGGGCCGGCCGGATCGTTCAATTTTAACTCAAATTATACCCTGTTCCGCATCTGCGGCCGGTTGCGGCATTCCGCATGGGAACCTTTCACCGCCGGGCCGGGTTTTCCCCCTGAACCCGGAAACAGGAACCATGACTGCGACGAGAAACGACAAGAAAGGCGAGGCCGGACTCTCCGATCTGATCCGCAAGGAGATCGGCAGGGGCGACAACCACCGGCACTTGGCACGCCTGCCTGCCTTCGCGCCGCAGCGCGACCTGCCCGACCGGCTCTATGCGCTTCTTGCCGAGCTCGACCGGGCCGAGGGCGAGGCCGCGCACGGCGCGACGCCATGAGCGGCGGAAGCGGCGCCTATTCCGCCAGAAAGGCGCGCAGCAGCGCGATCTGGGCGTCGTCGGCCAGCGTCGGGGCATGGCCGCAGCCGGCGACGACGTGCAGCGCGGGCCGCGGGCCGCGGCGCGTCATCTCTTGGGCCACCGACGCGGCCAGAACGTCCGAGCTTTCGCCGCGGATCAGCAGCGTCTTCGCCTCGACCGCGTCATAGGCGTCCCAGACGTCGAGATCGGCCTTGTGGTGGGTGAACTGCGACACGATGTGCGGGTCGTAGTGCACGGTGATGCGGCCGTCGTCGGCGCGCCGCGCCGAAGTGTCGGCCATGCGCCGCCAGAAGGCGTCGGTGTTGTCGCCGAACGGCGCGTAGTTCGCCCGCAGCCACGCCTCCAGCTCCGCCACCGTGTCGTAGACCGGCGGCGTGCCGACGTAGGAAGCGATGCGCTCGGCGCCGGCCGCCGGGATGTCGGGCCCGATGTCGTTGATCACGAGATGGGTGATGCGGCCCTTGAGCGGGCCTGCCGCCAGCGTGACGCCGATCAGCCCGCCCATCGAGGTGCCGACCCAGCGCAGCCGGTCGATGCCGTGGCGGGCGAGGATGCCTTCCGCGACGCGGCCGAAATTGGCGTAGGAATAGTCGGTGCGATAGTCGCGCGCCCAGCTCGAAAGGCCGCGGCCGAGCGTGTCGGGGCACAGCACGAAGTAGGTGTCGGACAGCGCCTCCGCCGCCTCGTCGAAGTCGCGGCCGGTGCGGGCCAGCCCGTGCCACATGACGAGGGCCGGGTTGCGCGGATCGCCCCATTCGGTGACATGGACCTCGAAGCCCTCGGCCTCGACATAGGTCGAGCGGGGGGTGGAGCGTGGGGTCGTCATTTATGCCCGCCCTTTCCCATCAGCGTGCCGGCGATGCCCGCCGGGAAGAAGTAGACCAGAAGGATGAACACCACGCCGAGCCAGAGCAGCCAGCGGTCGGGGTTCAGGAGATCGGGCAGCAGCGGCAGGTCGGCCGTGGCCGCCGCGCCCGCCGCCATCACGTCCTTGAGGTAGTATTGCGCGAGCGTCATGGCGGCGACGCCGATGACCGCGCCCCAGAGCGTGCCCATGCCGCCGATCACCACCATCAGCAATATGTCGAGCATGATGTCGAAGGACAGCACCACGTCCGGGCCGGTATATTTCAGCCACACCGCGCGCAGGATGCCGGCGAAGGCCGCGATGACGGCGGCGATGCAGAAGATCGCGGTGCGGTAGGCGACGACGCGGTAGCCGATGGCCTCGGCGCGCATCTCGTTCTCGCGGATCGCCTCCAGCACCGTGCCGAGTGGCGAGGCGACGATGCGCAGCATGACGAGGAACAACACGAAGGACGAGACGAAGACGAAATAGTAGTGGGCGACGCGGCCGTTGAGCGCGACGCCGAACAGGCGCAGCGCCCTGCCGTCCTCGCCCTCGATCAGCGCCTGGGCAGGGGAGAACAGGCGCGGGACGGTGAAGGTCATGCCGTCCTCGCCGCCGGTGAACTCGGAAAGCTGACTCGCCAGCACCATCATCACCGAGGCGGCGGCCAGCGTGACCATGGCGAAGAAGATCGCCTTCACGCGCAAAGAAAGCAGCCCGATCAGCACGGCGAGCACCACCGCCGCCAGCACGCCGAGCGAGCCGCCGAGGAAGATGGCGTCGAAGCCCGGCCCCATCGCCTTCAGCGCAATCGCGGTGCCGTAGGCGCCGAGGCCGAAGAACATGGTGTGGGCGAAGGAGACGATGCCGGTATAGCCGATGAGGAGGTCGTAGCTGGCCACGAGCACGACGAAGACGCAGATGCGCGCCGCCACCTCCTGCGCCCGCACGTCGGGGAACAGGAACGGCGCGAAGGCGAGCGCCAGTCCGATCAGGAGCACGACGGCGTAGACGAGGAAGCGGCCGGCGAGATGGCGCCGCGAGACGACGGGAACGGTGCCGGGAAGGATCGCTGCGTTCGACATGGCCTAGCCCTTCACCGCCGGCTTGAGGCCGAAGGGCCGCCACAGGAGGATCGCCATCATCAGGATCATGTTGGAGGCCAGCGACATCTTGGGGAACAGGAAGGCGACGTAGTTGGCCATCAGGCCGACGAGGATGGCGCCGAGCAACGAGCCCTCGATGGAGCCGAGGCCGCCGATGATGACGACGATGAAGACGAGGATCATCATCTCGGCGCCGATGGCGGTGGTGATGAGGCTCTGGTAGCCGGCCCACATCGCCCCGCCCATGGCAGCGAGCGCGGAGCCGGCCATGAACACGGCGATGAACAGGCGGTCGATGCGGAAGCCGAGCGCCTCGACCATCTCGCGGTTCTCGACGCCGGCGCGGATCAGAAGGCCGATGCGGGTGCGGTTGAGCGCGAAGTGCATGGCGACGTAGACGGCGAGCCCGAGCAGGAAGGCGAAGATGCGGTAGATCTCGATCGAGACGTCGCCGATGACGAGCGAGCCCGTCAGCACCGCCGGGCGCGGCACGGCGACCGGCACGCCGCCCCAGATCATCAGGATGATCTCGTCGGCGACGATCAGCGCGCCCATGGTGATGAGGATCTGGCGCAGATGGTCCTTGTAGACCGGCTTGACGATGACGCGCTCGAACGCCCAGCCGGCAAGCGCGCCGAAGGCGGTGGCGGCGGCGATGGCGGCCATCAAGGCAAGGATGTTGAGGACGGCGTTGCCGCCCGAGACCCAGACGCCGAGCGAGGCGAGCACGCTCGCGGCAATGAAGGCGCCGAAGGAGACGAAGGCCGAATGGCCGAAGTTCAGCACGTCCATCAGCCCGAAGATCAGCGACAGGCCCGAGGCCATCAGGAAGATCATCATGCCCATGGCCAGCCCGGCGACGGTGAGCGTCACCCAAGTCGAGGGCCGGCCGATCAAGAGGAAGGCGATCAGCGCCAGGATCACCGGCAGGAGCATGACCCCGCCGAAGCGCTCGAAGGTCGCGGAGAGCGTCTTCATCATCTCAGTGCGCCTCCATCGACAGGCTGAGGAACTGGTTCTGCAACGCCTCGTCGGCGGCGAGCGCGGCCATCGAGCCACGATGGACGATGCGGCCGTCGTCGATGACCGCGACCGTCTCGCCCAGCGCCCGGGCGAAGTGGAAGTTCTGCTCGACCAAGAGGATGGTCGTCTCCTTCGCGATCTCGCGGAAGGCGTCGATCATGGCGCGGATGATCGCCGGCGCCAGCCCTTTGGTCGGCTCGTCGATCAGGATCAGGTCGCGCTTCTCGATGATGGCGCGCGAGATCGCCAGCATCTGCTTCTGGCCGCCGGAGAGCGCGTGCGCCTGGTTGCGCCAGAATTTTTCCATGGCCGGGAACAGGGAAAAGATGCGCTGCAGGCGCTGATCGTCGAAGCGGCCGCCGGTGGCGGCCAGCCGCATGTTCTCCTCCACCGTCAACCCGGCGAAGATGCCCATGTTCTCGGGCACGAAGGCGACGCCGAGGCGCGCGATGTCGGGGGTGGAGAGCGCGGTGATGTCGTGGTGGCGGAAGACGATCGCGCCCTTTCGCGCCCGCCACAGGCCCATGATGGTGCGCAAGCTGGTGGTCTTGCCGGCGCCGTTGCGGCCGAGCAGCACATGCACGCCGCCCTCCGGCACGTCGAGCGTCACGCCGTGCAGGATATGGTACTGCGCGATGTCGGTGTGGACGTCGTCGAGGCGCAGGATCGCTTCTCTCATTGCCTGTCCCTCATGCCACCTCCTCGGCGCCGAGCCCGAGATAGATGTCGCGCACGATGGGCAGCGCCATCACCTCGGCCGGCTTGCCGTCGGCGATCAGCGCGCCGTTGTGCAGGACGACGATGCGGTCGGCGAGCGCGCGCACCACGTCCATCTTGTGCTCGACCAGCAGGATGGTCTTTCCCGTGTCTTTCTTGATCTCGGCGATCAGTTCGAGGATCGCCGGGGCCTCGTCCACCGACATGCCGGCCGTGGGCTCGTCGAACATGAAGACGTCGGGCTCCATCGCCGCCAGCATCGCCACCTCGAGCTTGCGCTGGTCGCCGTGCGGCAGCGCGGCGGCGGGAAGATGCGCGACGGACGAAAGCCGCGTCGCCTCGACGAAGGCATAGGCCTTGTCGCGGATTTCGGTGAGCGCTGCGGCGCGCGACAGGATGCGGCGGCCCTCGCCGGCGCGCGCCTGCACGGCGAGCCGCACGTTTTCCAGCACGGAGAGCTTGGGGAAGAGGTTGGTCAACTGGAAGGCGCGGCCGATGCCGAGCTTGGCCCGCGCCGACGGCGACAGGTCGGTGATGTCGGCGTCGCCCTTGAAGATACGGCCCTCGGTCGGCTTCAGCTGGCCGGAGACGAGGTTGAACCAAGTGGTCTTGCCCGCCCCGTTCGGCCCGACGATCACCGTCAGCTCGCCCGGCCGGAAAGCGCAGGTGACGCCGTCGACGGCGGCATGGCCGCCGAAGCGGATCGTCAGGTTCTCGGTGCGGATGGACGGGGTGGACACTGCGATCACTCGTTCGGAAAAGTCAGCGCCGCCCCTCACCTGCCTGCCGGCATCCTCTCCCCGCAAGCGGGGAGAGGATGATTGGCCGCGACGTTGCAGCTTCCCCTTCTCTCCGTTCACGGGGAGAAGGTGCCCGAAGGGCGGATAAGGGGTGGCGCCGACCTTGACGACTATTCCTGGTTGTTCCTGCCGATGGGGATGTCCATCTCCTCCGGCTTGATCTCGCGCACCAGCTCGGGGATCGCCCAGTCGACGCCGTCCTCGACCTTGATCTTGAAGTGATACATCGACTGGAGCGCCTGATGGTCCTCGGGGCGGAAGGTCATCGGGCCCTTCGGCGTGTCGAAGGTCAGGCCTTCCATGGTGGCGATCAGGCTTTCGGTGTCCCATTCCTCGGCCTTCTCCAGCGCCGCCACGATGGCCATGGCCGAGGCCATGCCGCCGGCGGTGAAGAAGTCGGGCGGGGCGTTGAAGCGCTTCGTGTGCTCGGCCACCAGCCAGTCGTTCACCGGGTTGTCGGGCGCCTCGTAGTAATAGTACATCGCGCCTTCCATGCCCGGCACCTGCTTGTAGCCGACCAGCGCGGGCAGGATGTTGCCGCCGGAGGACAGCTCGATGTCGTAGCGGCCGGGATCGGCGGCGGCGAGCGGCGTCATGGCGTCGATGCCGGCGACGTTCATGAAGATCACCTTGCGGCCCGGCTTGTCGCGCAGCGCGTTGAACAGGCGCTCGATGGTGGCCGTGAAGTCGGTGGTCTGCTGCGGCACGTATTCCTCGGCGACGACATTGGCGCCGGTGCCGTCGAGCGCGGCCTTGAAGGCGGCGATGCCGTCGCGGCCGAAGGCGTAGTCCTGCGCCAGCGTCGCGACGTAGAGGTCGGCGTCGGGCTTGAGCGCGATGGCCTGCGCCTGCATGTCCATCGACGAGTTGCGCGAGGTCTTGAAGACGTAGCGGTTGGAATCCGGCCCGGTCAGGCTGTCGGCGACGGCCGGCTCGACCAGGAGGATGCGCTCGTATTCCTCGGCCACCGGCAAGAGCGCCAGCGCCACGCCGGACGAGGTGTCGCCGACGGCGATCAGCGCGTCGTCGTCGCCATAGGCCTCGGCGAGCAGCGCGCGCGCCACGTCCGGCTTGAACTGCGTGTCCTTCTTGATGACCTCGATCTTGCGGCCCTTGACCTCGAGCGTGCCGTTGGTGGCGTATTCGAGGCCGAGCTCGAAGCCGGCATGGGTCTGCTTGGAATAGGCTTCCAGCGGCGAGCCGGAGAGGCCGTGCAGCAGGGCGATCCTGACCGGCCCGTCCTGCGCGAGGGCGGGCACGCCCATAAGAGCGGTGGCCACGGCCAGCGCGGCGAACAGCTTTTTCATGATGTCTCCTCCACGAAAGACGGAAGGCGGCCGATTGGCGCTCTCCAGTCTGGAAACTATTATCGAGGAGGCGCGCGCCGCGTCGCAATATCGTATAAATACCAACCATGAATCCGAAAGACGATCTTCATCTTCTCGCCTTCGAACATGCTCCCGTCGGCCTCGTCGTGACCGAAAGCCGGGTCATCCGCGCCTGCAATCCGCGCTTCGCGGAGATGTTCGGCTACGGCGTCGAGGAGCTCGTGGATCGTTCCTTCGCGATCCTCTATCCATCCTTCGAGGAATTCGTGCGCATCCGCGACGTCGGCGTCGAGCCGCTGAAGAAGAACAACCGCTATTCCGACGAGCGCATCATGGCGCGCAAGGACGGGACGCTGTTCTGGTGCCGGGTGCGCGGCCATTCGCTGACGCGCGACGACGACCCGCTGCGCCGGGCGGTGTGGAGCTTCGCCGACCTCTCCGAGACGCGGCAGGTGCTGGACCTGTCGACGCGCGAACGCCAGATCGTCATGCATCTCGGCGAGGGCCGCACCTCGAAGGAGATCGGCCGCATGCTGTCGATCTCGCCGCGGACGGTCGAGGCCTATAGGGCGCGGCTCCTCAAGAAGTGCAGCGCCGCGAACGTCGCCGAGCTTCTGTCGCACCTGTCGTCGATGCCGCACTGAGGCGAGCGCCCTCACCGCCTCGTGCGATTTCAGACGTGCTGGCCGCCGTTGATGTGGATTTCCGAGCCCGTCACGTAGGACGCCTGCCCGGAGCACAGGAAATAGATGATGTCGGCGACCTCGCTGGTAGCGCCGAGGCGGCGCAGCGGGATGGTCTCGACGATCTTGTCCGTGCCGGGCGACAGGATCGCGGTGTCGATCTCGCCGGGGGCGATGGCGTTGACGCGGATGCCGTGGGGGCCGAAATCGGCCGCCATCTCGCGCGTCAGCGAGGCGAGCGCCGCCTTCGACGTGGCGTAGGCCGTGCCGGCGAAGGGATGCACCCGGCCGCCGGCGATCGAGGTGACGTTGACGATCGAGCCCTTGGCCGCCGCCAGCTCGCGGAACAGGCCGCGGCCGAGCATGATCGGCGCGAAGAAATTGACCTGGAACACGTCGCGCCAGACATGCATCGGCGTGTCGATGGAGTTCATGCGCGCGCCGCCGGCGAGCTTGGGCGAGATCGCGGCGTTGTTGACGAGCGCGTCGAGGCGGCCGCCCTCGGCTTCGAGCCGGTGGCGGATCTCGGCCACCGCGACGCCGACGTCCTCCGGGTCGGAGAGATCGACCTTGATGTGGTCCTCCGGGCCGGACGGCCACGGGCAGTCGTCCGAGAACGCCTGGCGCGAGCAGGTGATGACGCGCCAGCGCTCGCGCGAGAAGCGCTTGACCGTGGCATGGCCTATGCCGCGGCTCGCGCCGGTCAGCACCAGTGTCTTTCGCGGTTCGGTCTCGCTCATGGCCTCTCCTCGCAATGCCGGGGACTATCTAGCCCAGCGGCGAGGCGAAGGCGAGAGCGGCAAAACCCCTCAGCCGCCGCGCCGGAGCATGCACGCCCTTCTCCCGTCGCGGGAACGCGCCGTCTCTTCCGTCCGGGCGGAACCCCTAGTTGCCGAGGATGATGTCCATGATCGAGCCGACGCGGCGCTGCGGCGGGCCGCCGACGTCGGCGGGCGGCACGGGCCGGCCG
>JACZJD010000395.1 GCA_014860725.1 Aquamicrobium sp. | reverse complement strand
GCTCAATGGGTCCCGGCTCTCCCTCGCTTCGCTCGGTCGGCCGGGATGACGGCGGGGCGGCGTCCTGCCATAGGCGGCATGCCTTCGGCTTGCGGGGGAGCGGGATGGCAGGCGGGCCCTTGCCACGCCTCCCGCCGGCGCGGCTATCCCCTGAACCCGGCGATCGCCAGCGGGTTGTCCTGAAGCGCTGCGCGGTCCGGCGCGTCGACGGCGGGCTCGCCCACGAAGGCGGCGAACAGCCGCCGGGCATAGTCCGGCGGCATGTCGCAGGTGATCAGCACGATGCGCGTGCCGCGTGCCCCTTCGGGCCATGCCGGCAGCCGCGCCGGCGGGTGCAGGAGCTTCTGCACGCCGTGGATGACCAGCGGCCGCTCCGGGTCCTCCGCCAGCTCGACGATGCCCTTCATGCGCAGGAGCTTCTCGCCCTGCACGGCGCGCAGGAGATCGAGGAACGCCTCGACCGCGGCGAACGGCACCGGCCGGTCGTGCGACAGCGCTACCGTGGCGATGCGGCTGTCGTGGTGATGGTGATGGTCGTGGCCGTCGTCGTGATGGTGATGATGATGCCCGTGATGCCCATGATCGTGGTGCCCATGCTCCTCATGCGCATGGCCGTGCACGGCCTCGCCCAGCCAGCGGCGCACGTCGGCGGTCTTGGTCCCGGGGTCGTAGAGGCCGCAGTTCAGCAGCGCGGAGGCCGGCGCCCCATCTCCGGCCCCGTCTCCGGCCCCGTCTCCGGCATCGAGGATCGGCACCGACGGGTTCAGCCGGCGCAGCCGCTCCCGCAGCGAATCGCGCTCGCCGGGCGCGGCGAGCCCGGCCTTGGTGACGACGATGCGGTCGGCGACCGCCGCCTGCCGCACGGCGTCCTCGTGGGCATCGAGCGTGGCGGCGCCGTTGACGGCATCGACGACGCAGACGACGCCGTCGAGCCTGAGCGCCTGCATCAGCACCGGATGTGCCATCACCGACTGCAGCACCGGCACCGGGTCGGCGAGCCCGGTGGTCTCGATGACGATGCGCCTGAGCGGCGCGATGCGGCCGGTCTGCATGCGGTCGATCAGGTCGGCGAGCGTGTCGACCAGCTCGCCGCGCACCGTGCAGCACAGGCAGCCGTCGGAAAGCTCGATCACGCCGTCGCTCGCCTGCTCGACCAGCAGATGGTCGATCGAGACCTCGCCGAACTCGTTGATGATGACGGCGGTGTCGGCGAGCGCCGGCTCCTTCAGCAGCCGGTTGAGCAGGGTCGTCTTGCCGGCGCCGAGAAAGCCGGTGACGATGGAGACGGCGATGGGGGAAAAGGCGGCTGGATGGGGCACGGCCATGGCCTCAGCCGCCCTGCGCCACGGCCTCGGGCGTGTAGTCCGGGCGCGGCGTCGGGATGGGCACGTCGGCATAGTGCGGCACGTCGGGCGCCGGCCCGCTGGCGCCGCCGAGCGACACCGCCACCACGACCGGCTCGCGCAGCGGCTCCCTCGACAGGTGCGGCGAGGTGTAGAGGGGCTTGCCCTCCGGCCCGCGCGCCTCGGTCACGGCCTTCCAGTGCGCCTCGGTGCAGATCACCGGCCGCAGGTTGACGGCCGAGACCGGCTCCTGCCCGCTCGGCCGCAGCTGCCCGAGATAGGGGGCCTCGTCGCCCGGAAGCTGGAAGCCGCGCGCCAGCATGTTGGCGGCCTTGTCGGCGCGCGCCTCGACGGTCGGCTCGCCGATCACCACGGCGAGCAGGCTGCGGCCGCCGCGCGTCGCCGAGGCGATGAGATTGAAGCCCGACGGGCAGGTGTAGCCGGTCTTCATGCCGTCCGCGCCCTGGAAGCGCAGGATCAGGTCGTTGTGGTTCTCGATCAGCGTCTTGCCGGAGCTGAGCGCCTCGATGGAATAATAGTGCGCGTATTCGGGGAACTCGTTGCGCATCGCCATCGCCAGGATGGCGAGGTCGCGCGCCGTGGTCACCTGCTCCTCCGAATGCAGCCCGTGCGGGTTGACGAAGCGCGTGCCGGTCATGCCCAGGCGCGCGGCCTCCGCGTTCATGCGCGCGGCGAAGCTGGCGCGCGAGCCGGTCAGGCTCTCGGCCACGGCGGTCGCCACGTCGTTGGCCGACTTGACCATCAGGATCTTGATGGCGTTGTCCACCGTCAGCACCGAGCCGGGCTTGTAGCCCATCTTGCTCGGCGGCTCCTTGGCCGCCCGCTCCGAGATGCGCACCGGCGATTCGAGCGTGATCTCGCCGGCCTTGACGGCGCGGAACAGCACGAAGGTCGTCATCAGCTTGGTCAGAGACGCCGGATACCACGGCGCGAAGGCGTCCTCGTGCTCCAGCACCTTGCCGGTGCCGAGATCGACCAGCACCGCCGGCCCCGCGTGAGCGGCCCCGCCCGCCAGCAGCGCCAGTGCGAGGCCTGCCGAAAGTGCCCGTGGGAAAAGCGGTCTGCGCATCGTCTTGCCCGTATTCGCCTCTTGCCGTGATCGCGCTCGCGTCTTTAAGCTTCTGCCGGGATGGCGCCGCCATCTCCCGCACCAAGCACAGGGTCCCGAACGCCATCGCTGCTATCCAGCCGCTGCTATCTAGCCTATGTGTCGTCAGGATGGCAAAGCCGCATGACGCACCGAGGGGCGGGCTGGCGGGGCCGACCACGAGGAATGCCGACAATGCCGATCCTGAACCGCGCCGCCGAACTCCACGATGAGGTCACCGGCTGGCGCCGCCATCTCCACGCCATGCCAGAGATTCTCTACGACGTGCACAGGACCGCGGCCTTCGTCGAGGAGAAGCTCAGGGCGTTCGGCTGCGACGAGGTGGTGCCCGGCATCGGCCGCACCGGCGTCGTCGGCATCATCCGCGGCAATCTCGGCGCCGGCCCTGCCATCGGCCTGCGCGCCGACATGGACGCCCTGCCGCTGACCGAGCTCACCGGCAAGCCCTATGCCTCGCAGACGCCCGGCCGGATGCACGCCTGCGGCCATGACGGCCACACCGCCATGCTGCTCGGCGCGGCCAAGTACCTCGCCGAGACGCGGCAATTCGCCGGCACGGTCGCGGTCATCTTCCAGCCGGCCGAGGAAGGCGGCGCCGGCGGCAAGGCGATGATCGAGGACGGCATGATGGAGCGCTTCGGCATCGCGCGGGTGTTCGGCATGCACAACATGCCGGGCCTGCCCGTCGGCCACTTCGCCATCCGCCCCGGCCCGATCATGGCGGCGACGGCCGAGTTCACCATCGCCATAGAGGGCAAGGGCGGCCACGCGGCCATGCCGCACAAGGCGGTCGACCCGATCGTGGCCGGCAGCCAGCTCGTCGCCGCGCTGCAGACCATCGCGGCGCGGACGGTCGATCCGATCGATTCGGCGGTGGTGTCCGTCACCAAGTTCCATGCCGGCGACGCCCACAACGTCATTCCCCAGACCGCGGAGCTCGCCGGCACCGTCCGCACGCTGCGCGACGAGGTGGCCGAGACCGTGTTCTCGCGCATGCGCGCGATCTGCGACGGCATCGCGGCGGCGAGCGGGACGCGGATAAACCTCGTCATCGACGTCAACTATCCCGTGACCCGCAACGATCCCGAGGAGACCGGGTTCGTGGCCGGCGTGGCCGCGGAGATCGCCGGCGCGGCCAATGTCGACACCGCGGTGCTGCCGGTGATGGGCGGCGAGGACTTCTCCTACATGCTCAACGTGCGCCCCGGCGCCTTCATCTTCGCCGGCAACGGCGACACCGCCGGCCTCCACCACCCCGCCTACGACTTCAACGACGAGCTGATCCCGCACGGCATCTCCTACTGGGTGCGGCTGGCCGAAACGGCGCTGGCGAGATAGGCTGCACCCTGCCGCGCCGCCAAAACGGTTGGCGAAAGACGGCGAAGCGGCTATATCGCAGCCCTAGCGGTCCCGTAGCTCAGCAGGATAGAGCATCAGATTCCTAATCTGAGGGTCACAGGTTCGAATCCTGTCGGGATCGCCAAATTTTCACACAGTATTGTTTTTATTGCTGTATTCTGGGCGCGCCTTATCCCTTGCCGGGCGCGCCCCAGCCGCCGCCGTTGGCGGTGCGGATCAGCACCGCGTCGCCGGGCGCGAGCGTGATGCCGCTGGCGAAGGCGTAGTCCTCGCGCGCGCCGTCGCCGCGCAGCAC
>JACZJD010000394.1 GCA_014860725.1 Aquamicrobium sp. | reverse complement strand
GCGCGGACGCGATTCCGCCGTCGCGCGAGGAGGTCGCTTCGATCAATGAAGCGGTCGAGCCGGAAGCCCCTGCCCTGCCGGCATGGCTCGCCGACGACAGCGCGCCCGCCTTGCGCGGCGGGATTGCCGAAGAAGCCGCGCCGCAGGAGTAGCGGCGCGGGGCTTTACCCGGCGATCTTCGAGAAGTCGGCCATCCGCCCGGTCGCGCCGCGAATGCGGGCGAGAAGCGCCAGACGGTTGGCCCGCACGGCCGCGTCCTCGTCATTGACCAGCACCGCCTCGAAGAAGGCGTCGACCGGCCGGCGGAGTGCGGCCAGCGCCTGCATGGCGGCCGAGAAATCCTGCCTGGCGATGGCGTCGCCGGCATCGCGCTCGGCGTGGGCGACGGCCTCGTGGAGCGCCGTTTCCTCGTCCTGGCGGAACAGCGTCGGATCGACCGCATCGGCGATGGCCGTGCCCTTCTTCTCCTCGGCGGCGAGGATGTTCGCGGCGCGCTTCGTGCCGGCGAGCAGGTTCTGGCCGTCCTCGGAATCGAGGAAGATGCCGAGCGCGGCGACGCGCGAGACGACCAGCAGCAGGTCGTCGGCCTCCGGCGAGATCACCGCGTCGATCAGGTCGTGCCGCGCGCCCTTGTCGCGGAGATAGACCTTGAGCCGGTCGTGGAAGAAGGAGAGGAGGTCGGCCCCAAGCCCGGCCGGGCTGGGGAACACCTCGACCAGCTCCATCCCGCCCGAGGAGGACGGCTGCTGACGCCAGATCGCCGTCTCCGCGGTCAGTTCCCCGGACAGGAAGAACTCGCCGGCCTCCGGATTGAAGATGCCCCAGAACTCGGACGCCACGACGCCGTCGCTGCTCACCAGGAAGTGCGGATCGTCGCACAGGTGTTCGAGGAGCGCGGCATAGGCGGCGTGCGTGACCTTCCGAAGTTCGAGCCGGATGCCGTTCTCGACCACGATGCGGATCACGCCCAGCGCCGCACGGCGCAGCGCGTAGGGGTCCTTGGAGCCGGTCGGCTTCTCGTCGATGGCCCAGAAGCCGACGAGCGTATCGAGCTTGTCGGCCAAAGCCACGGCAATCGAGACCGGGTCGGTCGGCACCGTGTCGGACGGCCCCTGCGGCCGGTAGTGCTCCTCGATCGCCGCGGCGACGGAGGCGTCCTCGCCCTGGAGAGCCGCATATTTGCGGCCCATCGCGCCCTGAAGCTCGGGGAACTCACCCACCACCTCGGTTTGCAGGTCGGCCTTGGCCAAGACGGCGGCGCGCTCGGCCAATGCGGGATCGGCCCCGACCAGCGGCGCAAGCTCGGCCGCCAGCCTGCGGATGCGCTCGACGCGCTCGCCCTGCGTGCCGAGCTTGGCATGGAAGGTGACGCCAAGCAGGTCGAGCCGCGCCATGCGCTGGTCGAGCGGCTTCTTCAGGTCGAGCGCGAACTTTTCTGCCGACGCCTTCAGCGAGGCGAGGTCCGGCAGGTCGGCCTGATCGGTCTTCCAGAAATGCACGGCGTCGGACAGACGCGCGCGCACCACCTTGCCGTTGCCGCGCGCGATCTCCGCGCCGCCGTCGGTGGCCTCGATGTTGGAGACCAGCACGAAGCGGTTCGACAGCTTCTCCGCCTCGCCGCGCGGGCGGGTGACGAAGCATTTCTGGTTGGCGCGGATGGTCAGGCGGATCACCTCGGGCGGGATGCCGAGGAAGGCCTGCTCGAACTCGCCCATCAGCACGACCGGCCATTCGACCAGCCCGGAAACCTCCTCCAGCAGCCCCTCGTCCTCGACCAGATCGAGACCGGCGGCGAAGGCGAGGTTGCGGGCGTCGTCGAGGATGATGCGCTTGCGCCGCTCCGCGTCGAGCACCACCTTCGCCGCCTCCAGCTTCGTCACATAATCGTCGAAGCGGCGCACGGTGATGGCGGCGGGCGCATGGAAGCGGTGGCCCCAGGTGACGTTGCCGGCGCGGATGCCGTCGACCTCGA
Source organism: Aquamicrobium sp. (assembly GCA_014860725.1). The sequence continues at coordinate 402 of JACZJD010000394.1, read as the reverse complement.
AATCGACCACCACCGGCTCTTCGGTCTCCGGTCCGAAAGTGCAGACGATGGATTGCAGCGGCCTGACCCAGCGCAGCGCCTCGCCGCCGCGCCCCTCGACGCCGTCGTAGGAAAAGCCCTTCGGGCCGGACGCGGCGCCCCAGCGCATCGACTTCGGCCAGGGAAAGCCGCGGATGACCGAGGGCATCAGTTCGGCGATGATTTCATCGGCCGGGCGGCCGGGCTTGACGATGCGGGCGACGTAGAAATCGCCTTTCTTCGGGTCGGACTGCACCTCGGCGTCCGCGGCCGAGGCCAGCCCCGCCTTGCGCAGGAAGCCCTGGATGGCCTGCTCCGGCGCCTTTGTGGACGGGCCCCTGATCTCTTCGTGCACGTCCCGCGAGCGCGCGGTCAGGCCGCGAA
>JACZJD010000393.1 GCA_014860725.1 Aquamicrobium sp. | reverse complement strand
GTTCTGGCCGCCCGCCGGCGCGAGGCGCTGGACGAGGCCTGCGCCGAGATCGCCCGGGACGGCGGCACCGCCTCCGCGGTCGCCCTCGACGTCACCGACCCGGCGTCCGTCGCCGCCGCCTTCGCCGCGATGGGTGCCGCGCCCGACATCGTCGTCAACAATGCCGGCATCGCCGACGACAAGCCGGCGCTGGCCATGGACGAGGCGACGTGGGACCGCGTCGTCGACACCAACCTCAAGGGCGCCTTCCTCGTCGCGCAGGCCGCGGCCAACGCGCTGCGTGCGGCCGGCAGGGGCGGCTCGATCGTCAACATCGCCTCCATCGTCGGCTTCCGCCCTGCCGGCAACCTCGCCGCCTATGCCGCGTCCAAGGCCGGGCTGATCCACCTGACGAGGACGCTGGCGCTCGAATGGGCGCGCTACGGCATCCGCGTCAACGCGCTGTGCCCCGGCTATATCGAGACCGACATCAACCGCGATTTCTTCGCCAGCGAGGCCGGGCAGACGCTGATCAAGCGCATCCCGCAGCGCCGGCTCGGCAAGCCGGAGGAACTCGACGGGGCGCTCCTGCTCTTCGCCTCCGACGCCGGCAGCTACATCACCGGCGCCTCGCTCGCCGCCGACGGCGGCCACCTCGTCTCATCGCTCTGAGGACCGACATGGATTTCACCGTTTCGCCGCGCATCGAGGATTTCCGCAGCCGCATCGCCCGCTTCGTCGAGGAGCGCGTGCTGCCGCTGGAGGCCGACCCCGCGAGCTACGACGCGCACGAGAACATCCGCCTCGACCTCGCCGACGCGCTGCGCGCCGAGGCGCGCGCGCAGGGGCTGTGGTGCATCCAGCTCAAGCCCGAGACCGGCGGCCAGGGCCTCGGCCGCATGGGCATGGCCGTGTGCTACGAGGCGATGAACCGCTCGATCTTCGGCCCCGTCGTCTTCAACTCGGCCGCGCCCGACGACGGCAACATGATGGTGCTGGAGCAGGCCGCCACCCCGGCGCAGAAGGAGCGCTGGCTCAAGCCCCTCGTCGACGGCAAGGTGCGCTCGGCCTTCGTGATGACCGAGCCGCATCCGGGCGGCGGCTCCGACCCGTCGATGATGCTGACCACGGCGACGAGGAAGGGCGACCGCTACGTGATCCGCGGCCGCAAATGGTTCATCACCGGGGCGGAGGAGGCGCAGCATTTCATCCTGCTCGCGCGCACCTCGGACGACCCGCGCAAGGGGCTGACCGCCTTCCTCTTCGACCGCGACCAGCCGGGCTGGAGGATCGACCGCCGCATCCCGATCATGGGGCCGGAGGAGCATGGCGGCCATTGCGAGCTGGTGTTCGAGGATCTGGAGATTTCCGCCGAGAACGTGCTGCTGAACGAGGGCGACGGGCTGAAGCTCACCCAGATGCGCCTCGGCCCGGCGCGGCTCACCCACTGCATGCGCTGGCTCGGCCTGTCGAAGCGCTGCGTCGAGATCGCCCGCACCTACGCCGCCGAACGCTTCGCCTTCGGCGAGCGGCTGTCGAAGCGCGAGTCGATCCAGATGATGCTCGGCGACCTCGCCATGAAGATCGAGATCGGCCGCCTCTTGGTGATGAAGGCGGCATGGGAGCTCGACCGTGGCGGCTTCGCGCGCAAGGAGGTGTCGATGGCCCAGGTGCACGTCGCCAACCTCCTGCACCAGGCCGCCGACGTCGCGATCCAGATCAACGGCGCCCGCGGTTACTCCAAGGACACCGTGCTCGAATGGATCTACCGCTACGCGCGGCAGGCCCGTCTCGTCGACGGCGCCGACGAGGTGCACAAGATGGTGCTCAACCGCAACCTCGAGGCCGAAGGCAACGAATTCTGGAGCTGGCCCGTCGCGTCGTAGGGCCGGGCGGGCCCGCAGGCGCGCCCCGCCCGGCTCCCGTCGATAAACCGTACATTCGTCCAGATCGCTGATCGACATCGCCCCGGGCGGCCGCTATGCTCGTCCGTGAAGGACCGTCACGGGAGGGGCCCATGTCGATGATCGTCGACCGCCGCAATCTGGATTTCGTGCTCTACGAGCTGCTCGGCATCGAGGAGACGACGCTGCGGCATCCGAAGTTCGCCGCCTACGACCGCGCCGCCATCGGCCAGATGCTCGACACGGCGCAGCAGATCGCCGAGGACAGGTTCCTGCCCATCGCGGCCGAGGTCGACGCCGACGAGCCGCGTTTCGTGAACGGCCGGGTCGAGATGCCGGCCGGCACGGCGCAAGCGCTCGCGGCCTATGCCGGGGCGGGCTTCTTCGCCCTGCCCTTCGACGAGGGGATCGGCGGGTTGCAGGCGCCGTGGTCGGTCAACACCGCCATCGGCGGCATCTTCACCTGCGCCAACACCGCCGTCGCCAACTACGCGTTCCTGACCGTCGCGGCGGCGAACCTGCTCCACGCCTTCGGCTCGGACGAGCTGAAGCGCATCTTCCTGCCGCGCATGCTGGCCGGCGAGTGGTTCGGCACCATGTGCCTGTCGGAGCCGCAGGCCGGCTCCTCGCTCGCCGACATCCGCACCACGGCGACGCCGGGCGGGGACGGGCTCTACCGCATCCGCGGCAACAAGATGTGGATCTCGGGCGGCGAGCAGGAGATTTCCGGCAACATCGCCCACATGGTGCTGGCCAAGATTCCGGGCGGGCCGGCCGGCACCAAGGGCATCTCGCTGTTCTTGGTGCCGAAGCGCCGCGTCGGGCCGGACGGCACGGCGGGCGAGACGAACAACATCGCGCTCGCCGGCTTGAACCACAAGATGGGCCAGCGCGGCACCACCAACTGCCTGCTCAATTTCGGCGAGAGCGGCGAGACGCTCGGCTACCTGATCGGCGAGCCGCATCGCGGCATCGAATACATGTTCCACATGATGAACGAGGCGCGCATCGGCGTCGGCCACGCTTCGGTGATGGCGGCGCTCGGCGGCTATCTCTACTCGGCCGATTATGCGAAGACCCGCACGCAGGGCCGGCGCATCGACGGCAAGGACCTGTCCGCGCCGCAGGTGCCGATCGTCGAGCATGCCGACATCCGCCGCATGCTGATGGCGCAGAAGGCGGCGGTGGAGGGCGCGCAGGCGCTGTGCCTCTACTGCGCGACGCTGGTCGATTCACTCGCCACCGCCGAAGACCCGGCCGCGAAGAAACGCGACGCCGCACTCCTCGGCCTGCTCACCCCCGTCGTGAAGTCGTGGCCGTCGGAGCACTGCCTCGAGGCCAACAAATGGGCGATCCAGATCCTCGGCGGCTACGGCTACACCCGCGACTATCCCGTCGAGCGGCTCTACCGCGACAACCGGCTCAACCACATCCACGAAGGCACCTTCGGCATCCAGGGCATGGACCTCCTCGGCCGCAAGGTCGCGGGCGACCGCGGCGACGAAGCCGGCGAGCGTTTCGCCGCGGTCGCCCGCGACCTTGCGGCCGAGGAGGTCCATGCCCTGGATGCCGAAGGTGCCTTCGTGGATGTGGTTGAGCCGGTTGTCGCGGTAGAGCCGCTCGACGGGATAGTCGCGGGTGTAGCCGTAGCCGCCGA
>JACZJD010000392.1 GCA_014860725.1 Aquamicrobium sp. | reverse complement strand
TGTGCCCGGTTTTTGCTAGGAAGCCAGCCAACATGGCCAAAGCAAGGAAGGGACACGCCCGATGACCCCCGGTATTCGCCCGCTCGTCGCCGGCAACTGGAAGATGAACGGCACCAGCGCCTCGCTCAGGGAGCTCGTCGCTATCGGCAACGGCTTCATGAGCGGGCTGGAGACGGAGACCGACGCCCTCATCTGCCCGCCGGCGACGCTTCTGTCACGGGCGTCCGAGGTGCTGGGCAAGGGGCCGGTGCGGACCGGCGGGCAGGACTGCCACGCCAGGGAAAGCGGCGCCCACACCGGCGACGTCTCGGCCGAGATGCTGAAGGACGCCGGCGCCTCGTGGGTCATCGTCGGCCATTCGGAGCGGCGCACCGACCACGGCGAGACCGACGCGACGGTGAACGCCAAGGCGCAGGCCGCCTGGCGCGCCGGCATCGGCGCCATCGTCTGCATCGGCGAGACGCGAGGCGAACGCGAGGCTGGCGACACGCTGGCCGTGCTGTCGCGCCAGATTGCGGGCTCGGTGCCGGCCGGCGCCACCCACGCCAACACCGTCGTCGCCTACGAGCCGGTCTGGGCCATCGGCACCGGGCTCACGCCCTCGGCGGCGGACGTGGCGGAAGCGCACGCCCATATCCGCAAGGAGCTGGAAAAGGCCGTAGGCGATGAGGCCGCCAAAATGCGCATCCTCTATGGCGGCTCGGTGAAGCCGTCGAACGCGGTCGAGCTTCTGACCGTCGAGAATGTCGACGGCGCGCTCGTCGGCGGCGCCAGCCTCAAAGCGTCCGATTTCCTCGGCATCGCCGAGGCGTATCGCTCGCTCTGACGCGAAATTTTCGCGCACCCGCCTTTTTTGCTCCGCAAGGCGGGGCCATATGGGTTGGAAAGCGCGGCGAAGCCGTGTATTGAGCCGCGTCCGCGGCAGCGTTCTCGCGCTGCCTGCGGTCGAGATTCCCGGAAGCGATCCCATGCAGACAATCCTCATCGTCATCCACCTGATGGTCGTCCTCGCCCTCGTCGGCGTGGTGCTGTTGCAGCGTTCGGAAGGCGGCGGCCTCGGCATCGGCGGCGGCTCCGGCTTCATGACGGCGCGCGGCGCGGCCAACGCGCTGACCCGCACCACCGCGATCCTGGCGGCCGCGTTCTTCGCGACGTCGCTCGGCCTGTCGCTCCTGGCGCGCTACGGCGAACAGCCGATCGACATCCTCGACCGCGTGCCGCAGGCTGGCCAGCAGCAACAGGGCGCGCCCTCGGGCGGCGGCGTCCTCGACCAGATCGGCGGCTCGGACGATACCCCGGCCGCCCCGACGGCGCCGGCCGGGCCGCAGGTCCCGAGCGGCCAGTAGCCCGGCCCCCGCAGCGGCCTTTCGCCGCTCCTTGCGAGACAAAAAGAAAGCCGGCGGAAACCGCCGGCTTTTTTCTTGGCTTCCGCCGGAACGTTCAGCGGGTGACGAACACCGAGCACTTCGCATGGCGCACGACCCGGCCCGCCGTGGAGCCGATGAAGTAGTCCTGCAGGCCGGGGCGATGCGAGGCGACGATGATGAGGTCGGCCTTCTTCTCCTCGGCCAGCTCGAGGATCTGGTTGCCGGGATGGCCGGTGCGCACCACGATCTCGGCATCGACGCCGGCATCCTTCGCGATGGCCTTGAGCTTGTCCTCGGCGTCGCGGCGCGACTGCTCGATCAGGCCCGCCGGCAGCTCGATGGCGACGTAGCCGGGCAGTTCCTCGAGGATGTTCGTCAGCACGATCCTGGCATCACCGCCGCCGAGCCGCACGGCGAGATCGAGAATGCTGCGCCCCTTCGTCTCCTGGGCGAGGTCGATCGGAACGATGATGGTCTGGTACATGGCGTTCTCCCTTGATTGCTGCGCCTGTCTGCCCGGCAGGAATTCTAGACACCGATGGAGTAGCCGCATTGCGGTGGGTCAAGCAATGGCTAACTGAGGGCGTTGGCGTGAGGCTTGCGTTTTCGGCAAGGCTGGTTTGCTTGGGATAACGCCCCCTGCGCGATTTTCCGCTGGCGGAATCAGGCGCGCGGCGCTAAGCGTCGGTTCCCATGGCGCGATATGTTTTCATCACCGGCGGCGTGGTTTCCTCACTCGGCAAAGGCATCGCTGCGGCGGCTCTGGGAGCCCTGCTGCAAGCGCGTGGCTACCGCGTGCGGCTGCGCAAGCTCGATCCTTATCTCAACGTCGATCCGGGCACGATGAGCCCGTATCAGCATGGCGAGGTGTTCGTCACCGACGACGGGGCCGAAACCGACCTCGACCTCGGCCACTACGAGCGCTTCACCGGGCGCTCGGCCAACCAGCAGGACAACATCACCACCGGCCGCATCTACAAGAACATCATCGAGCGCGAGCGGCGCGGCGACTATCTCGGCGCGACCGTTCAGGTGATCCCGCACGTCACCGACGAGATCAAGAACTTCATCCTCGACGGCAACGAGGACTACGATTTCGTGCTGTGCGAGATCGGCGGCACGGTCGGCGACATCGAGGCGATGCCGTTCCTGGAGTCGATCCGCCAGATCGGCAACGACCTGCCGCGCGGGCAGGCGGTCTACATCCACCTGACGCTGATGCCGTGGATTCCGGCGGCCGGCGAGCTCAAGACGAAGCCGACCCAGCATTCCGTCAAGGAGCTGCGCTCCATCGGCATCGCGCCCGACATCCTGCTCGTGCGCGCCGACCGGCAGATCCCCAAGGAAGAGCGCCGCAAGCTGTCGCTGTTCTG
>JACZJD010000391.1 GCA_014860725.1 Aquamicrobium sp. | reverse complement strand
GGACGGAAGCGGGCACGATCCCCGGCGTCACGATGGTCACGACACTCTCCTAAAGCCCCAGATAGGCGCGCTTGAGTTCGGGGTTCTCGGCGATCTCGGCCGCCGAGCCAGACATGATGATCTCGCCGTTCTCGACGATGTAGGCGCGCGAGGCGATCTCCAGCGACTGCACCACGTTCTGCTCGACCAGCATCACCGGCAGGCCGTCGCCGTTGAGCCGCTTCACCAGCTCGAACATCTCCTCGACCAAGAGCGGCGACAGGCCGAGCGACGGCTCGTCGAGGATCAGCAGCTTCGGCTCCGCCATCAGGCCGCGGCCGATGGCGAGCATCTGCTGCTCGCCGCCCGACAGCGTGCCCGCATTCTGCGCCGCCCGCTCCTTGAGGCGCGGGAAGATGGCGTAGACGTTCTCGAGATTGCGGGCGCGGCCGGCGCGGCCGCGGCGATAGCTGCCGAGCTCGAGGTTTTCCAGAACGCTCATGTTCGGGAAGATCTTGCGGCCCTCGGGAACGTGGATCAGTCCCTGGTCCACCGCCGCCGAGGACGACCGTCCGAGCTCGACGCCGTCGAAGACGATGCGGCCGGCCGTGATCGGCAGCACGCCGGAGAGCGCCATGTTGAGCGTGGTCTTGCCGACGCCGTTCGCGCCCAGCACCGCCACGATCTCGCCCTTGCCGACCGACAGGTCGATGCCGCGCAGCACCTCGATGGGGCCGTAGCCCGCGCGCAGTCCGCTGACCTCAAGCATGGGCGCCTCCCTGCTGCGCCAGACGCTTGGCGGAGCCCTTGCCGAGATAGGCCTCGATCACCGCAGGGTCGTTGCAGACCGCGGCGGGCGTGCCCTCGGCGATCATCTTGCCCTGCGCCAGCACGTAGACGTGCTCGCACAGGTTCATCACCGCCTGCATCACGTGCTCGATCATCAGGATGGTGACGCCGCTGTCGCGTATGCCGCGGATGACCGGGATGATGTCGCGGATTTCCGACGGGTTGAGGCCGGCAAGGACCTCGTCCAGCAGCAGGATCTTCGGCTCCGTGGCCAGCGCCCGCGCCAGCTCCAGACGCTTGCGGCCGGCGACCGTGAGGCTCGCCGCCGACTTCTCGAGGTCCTTCTCGAGGCCGACCTGACAGGCGATGTCGCGCGCCTTCTCGACGGCGTCGGCCGGCTTGTGGTGGCGCAGATAGGCGCCGACCGTGATGTTCTCGTGCACGTTCAGGCCGCTGAACGGCTGCACGATCTGGAAGGTGCGGGCGATGCCGGAAGAGGCCCGCAGATGCGGCTGCATGCGCGTGATGTCCTCGCCCAGCCAGGTGACGGTGCCCTCGGTCGGCTTGAGGAAGCCGGCGATGATGGCGAAGAGCGTGGTCTTTCCGGCGCCGTTCGGGCCGATCAGGCCGGTGATCGAGCCCGGCCGCACCGACAGGTTCGCCTTGCTGACCGCGACGAGCCCGCCGAAGCGCATGGTGGCGTTGCTGACTTCGAGCATCAGGCGCCTCCCTTCCGGAAAAGACGCGCCCGGAACTTGCGCAGCAGGCCGAGTATGCCTTCCGACGCGAAGGCGACCACCGCAATCAGGACGAGCGCGAACACGATCAGGTCGATGCCGGGGATGCGGCCGGCGAAGCCCTTGGTGACTTCGCCGAGCCCGTGCAGCGTGAAGGCGCCGACCAGCGGGCCGAGCACGAGGCCGCGGCCGCCGACCATCGGCGCAAGCAGCGCCTCCACCGAAATCCACATGCCGAAGCCGATCGCCGCGTCGATGTAGAGGAAATACTGCGCGTAGAGCACGCCGGCCGCCGCCGTCATCGCGCCCGACAGGGTGATGGCCTTGAGCTTGACGGCGAGCACGTCGACACCGAGGGCGCGGGCGGCATCCTCGTTCTCGCGCACGGCCACCAGATGTGCGCCGAAGCGGGAATCCGCGAGGCGCTGGGTGACGACGAGGCTGACGAAGACGAAGGCGAGCGCCAGCCACATGAAGCTCGTGCGGTCCGAAAACTGCATGTTGGCGAAGCCGGGATCGAGCTTGAGCAGTAGGCCGGCCGCGCCGCCGGTGAATTCCAGCGAGTTGGCGAGAATGCGCATCAGCTCGGCGAAGGCGAGCGTCACCAGCGCGAAGTAGGAGCCGCGCAGGCCGGCCCGGAAGCTCAGGAAGCCGACGACGAGCCCGAACAGCGCGCCCGCCGCCACCGCGACGACCAGACCGAGCCAGGCGTTCACCCCGAGGTGAAGCTGCAGGATCGAGGTCGTGTAGGCGCCCATGCCGAAGAACATGGCGTGGCCGAACGAGGTCTGGCCGCCGATGCCGCCGAGCACGTTCCACCCCTGCGCCGCGAGCGAGATGATGAGCACCAGGATCAGGAAGTTGAAGAAGGTGTTGGACGCGATCACCAACGGCGACAGCGCCAGAAGCAGGGTGATCGCCACGATCCAGATATAGTTGCGCCCGGTCATGCCTTCGCTCCGAAGAGGCCGGTCGGCCGCAGGAGCAGCACCAGGATGAAGATGATGAAGATGCCGATCTGGCCGAGGCTTTCGCCGAGATAGAGGCCGCTCAGGCTCTCGACCATGCCGATGATGAGGCCGCCGATCATCGCGCCCGGCACCGAGCCCATGCCGCCGAGTACGACCACGGTGAAGGCGATGCTGACGAAGGCGCCGCCCACGCGCGGATTGACGTAGAAGGTCGGCATCAGGAAGCTCGCGGCAATGGCGAGCGCGGCGCAGCCGAGGCCGAAGGTCACGGCGTAGACGTGCCCGACATTGATGCCGACGAGGCGCGCGCCCAGCTTCTCGCGCGCCACGGCGCGGATCGCCTTGCCGGTATCGGTCCGGCTCATCAGCAGCCAGAACAGCAGCGCCACCACGGCCGAGCCGGCGAAGCCGACCAGCCGCGCGGTGGACAGAAGGAACGGCCCGACCTCGACCACGGAGAAGGAGATGTCGGTCGAGACGGAGCGCGTGTCGGAGCCGAAGGAGGCGAGCAGCGCGTTCTCGATGAGGATCGACAGGCCGAGCGTAATCAGGAGGATGTTGCCGTCGTCGCCATGCGCCGCCGGGCCGATGACGAAGCGCTGCACCGCATAGCCGATGACGAAGAAGACCGGGGTCAGGATCGGGATCGCCAGATACGGGTCGACGCCGAAGGCGGCGTTGAGCCCCCACACGGCGAACATGGCGGCGGCAAGGGTGGCTCCGTGCGCGAAGTTGATGATGTGGAGAACGCCGTAGACCAGCGTCAGGCCAAGGGCGACGAGCGCGTAGATGGCGCCCGTGAGAAGCCCGTTGAGCATGGCCTCGATGATGATTACCGGGGGATACATGGATACGTCCGCTTCGCGAAGCCGAAAGCGGCCCGGGTCCCCTCGATCAGGGAACCCGGGCGGTTTTCATGGGGCGATCAGCCGTTCGACGGGAAGTTCGGCTTCGCGTTGGCGAACTCCTCCGGGAAGATCACCTTGATGTCGCCGGACTGGACCTGCGTCGAGACGGGGGCCGCGCCCATGTTCTGGCCGTTCTCGAACCGGGTCTGGCCGTAGGGCATCAGGTGGTCGGCATAGGTCGAGCCGGCCAGCGCCTCGATGACGGCGCCGCGGTCGGCCTCGCCCGCACGCTCGATGGCGTCCGCCAGCAGGCCGACGCAGGAATAGTTGAGCGGGGTGTTGTAGTTGTACGGGCTGCCGGCGGCCTCGACCCGCTCCTGCAGCGCGATCGCCTTCTCGTTGCGCGGATCGTGCCAGTGGTTGCAGTCCATGATGTTCTCGGCCGCTTCCGGGAACTCGGCGACGAAGCGGCGGTTGGAGGCCGCGCCGTTCAGCACCGCATAGACGCCCTTCGGCCGCACGCGCTGCTGCTGCATGGTGCGGGCGAGCAGCACGGTCTCGCCGTAATAGGTGCTCGGGATGACGAGGTCCGGGTTGAGCGAGCGCAGGCGCAGCGTGACGTTGGAGAGGTCGCGCGAGGGCGTCGGCACCGACAGCATCTCGAGGATCTCGAAGCCGTGCTTCGGCAATTCGTCCGCCATCAGCTTGGCGAGGCCGGAGCCGAACAGGCCGTCCTCGTGCACCAGCGCGACCGTCTTCGCCGGATTGCCCGCGGCCTCGTTGATCTTGATGAGGTTGTTGATCGCCGCCGTCGTGCACAGCGCGAAGCCCGGCGCGAAGCGGAAGGTGTTGGCGAGGCCGCGGCTGATGATCTGGTCGCTCACGCCGACATCGACGATGTAGGGCAGATCGTAGCGGGCGGCAGCCTGCGAGGCGGCAAGGCAGATCGGGCTGGCGAAGCCGCCGACGATGGCGACGACGCCCTCTTCCTGCATGCGCTCGACTTCCTGGGTGCCCGCCTCCGGCGTGGAGCGCGCGTCGCCGAACACCATCTCCAGCTTGGCGCCGTCGAGCGCCTTGATGCCGCCCGCCTCGTTGATGTCGGCAATCGCGAACTCGGCGCCGAGACGGCCGTAGCCGCCGTCCTGGGCGAGCGCGCCTGTCACCGGCTGCAGGATGCCGACCTTGACCGGAGCGGGCTCCGCGCCGCGCACGATCGCCGGCGCGGCGATGGTCGCCAGCGCGGCCGCGCCGCCCTTGAGAACCGTTCTGCGATGGAGTGTCGTATTCAGGATTTTCATGACTTCGTTCTCCTCTGGATGGAATCGCGGTTGGCGTTGTTTTTTTCGTTGTTCTGTCCGGACACCCGGACGGCATCGGCCGGCGTCCAGCGGCGGGCGCCGTCGTCGCCCGTGCGCTCGAGTTCCATATGGAACGAGTACCGGTCCGGCCTGTAGAGCGCCTGCAGATGCTCGATGCCGCGGCCGGACGGATCGAACACCACGCGCGTCATCGCGATCACGGCGGCGCCTATGTCGAGGTCGAGCGCGGCGGCGACGTCCGGGTTGGCGAGCGTCGCGCCGATGGTCTGGCGCGCCCTCTCCGCGACGATCCCGGAGCGCTCCAGCAGCTCGAGCAGCGGCGTGGAGGCAAGGTCGGCCTCCGAATAGGAGACGCCGATCCGCTCCGGCACGTGCGTCACGAGATAGGAGAAGGGCTGCCCGTCGATGAGGCGCACGCGCACCGAGCGCTGCAGCTTCTCGCCCGGGTCGAGATGCAGTTCCTGCGCCATCGCGGTCGTGGCCGGGACATAGCCGAAGGAAATGAGCCTGACCCCGGTCTTGCGGCCCATCTCGACCAGATGCGTCAGCGCATTGGAGAAATCGGCGACGACCGGCATGAGCGTCTTGCCGCCGCTGACGAAGGTGCCCGAGCCCGGCCTGCGCTCGATCATGCCGTCGCCGGCCAGCCGGTCGAGCGCGCGGCGCACGGTCACGCGCGACACGCCGTGCTCCTGCGCCAGCGCCGGCTCGCTGGGAAGACGCGCATCGACCTCGACCTCGCCGTTCAGGATCTGCTCCCGCAGGAGGAGGTAAAGGCGGTGCGCCTTGAGCGGCTCCATCGGCGACGTCATGGTTGCACCTCAATCTGTCTTATTTGAAAGACAACTCTCTGTATCATTTAGAATACCAATCCTCCCGGGTGTCAACCGCTTTCCTCACAGCGAGCGATGAAGGTCGGGATAGATCAGCAGCGGGCGGCCGATGGCCACGAAATCGGCCTTGCCCGAGGCCAGAAGCTCCTCGACCGTCTCCAGGCTGCGGACGCCGCCGACGGCGATCACCGGGATCGACAGCACGGCGCGAACGATGCCGGCGCAATCGACGGAACGCAGCCTCGCGGCCGACTGCCGCTCCGGCGGCACCAGCCCGCCGCAGGACACGTGCACGGCGTCGAGCCCCTCGCCCGCGATGCGCGACAGCATCCGGGCGGCGGCTTCCGGCGTCAGTCCGCCTTCGGCGTCGTCGCTGGCGCTGATGCGCATGGTGACGGCGGCAGCCGGCCCCACCGC
>JACZJD010000390.1 GCA_014860725.1 Aquamicrobium sp. | reverse complement strand
GTTCCGCCCGAGGCGAGCCGCTGCCGGTGGAGGAGGGCGTCCATGGCCGGGGCGGACGCGTGCCCGAGGCCATTGCCGGCGGCGAAGCAGCGCCGGAAGTCCTCCGCCGCCGCGCGCCGGCAGTAGAAGCAGGGGCGGTGCCCGGCCGCGAGCGCCGTCACCTCGTCGAGGAAGAACAGCTCGGTCCAGCCCGCCCCGCCCGAGGGCGCGTTGCGGCCCATCGGCTGGCGTTTCCTGCCGAGCGGGTGTTCGAGCGTGCAGACGATCCATGCCCTGGTCGTCCAGCGGCGCGAAAGCAGCGTCCGCGTCGCCGGATCGTGGATGACGCCGCGGTTTCCCGTGAACAGGCCGCGCGCGGCGTCGGCGTGGATCGCGCCGAACGGATCGACCCGGTTCTGCAGTGGCACAACGCTCCTCCCTTGCGTCCCGTCGCGGCGGCACCTATGTCGCCATGCTATCGCCTGCCATGCCCGGCGGCACCACCCGAAACGGAAGGCTTCATGCGCGTTCTCGTCGTCCAGAACTATGCCGATACCGGGCTCGGCCAGGTCGGCGTCGCGCTCGGCGAGGCCGGGGCCGAGGTCGAACTGCTGCGAGCCGATCTCGGCGACGCGCTGCCCGAGAGGCCGGCCGGCTATGACGCCCTCGTCGTCCTCGGCGGCGGCCAGAACGCGCTTGCCGACGAGCAGAGCCCGTGGCTGCCGCAGCTGTGCGGCCTGATGCGCGGCTTCGGCGATTCGGGCCGCTCCGTGCTCGGCATCTGCCTCGGCAGCCAGCTTCTGGCGCGCGCCTATGGCGGCGAGAACATCATCGGCGGCGCCACCGAGTTCGGCTGGCACGAGGTCGAGCTGACGCCCGAAGGCGCTGAGGACGCCGTGCTCGCCGCCCTGCCGCCGTCGTTCCGCACCTTTCAGTGGCACGACGACACCTTCATCCTGCCGCGCGGCGCGAGCCGCCTCGCCGGCAGCCTCGCCGTCCACAACCAGGCCTTCCGCGTCGGCCGCGCCGCCTACGGCTTCCAGTTCCATTTCGAGGCCGACCGGCCGATGGTCGCGCACTGGTCGCAGACCTTCGCCGACTGGCTGGCCGAGCGCCAGCCCGGCTGGCACGAGCGCCATCCGCAGGACGCGGCGCGCTTCGGGTCCGAGGCCGACGCCGCAGGGCTCGCCATCGCCCGCGGCTGGGTCTCCACGGTCGGCGCCGCATCGTCGCGTTAGCGATAAGTCGCATCCGATATTGACAGGCTTCCGGGCTGCCACTATCTCAACGCCCATGTTAGCACTCGCCATCGGTGAGTGCTAACCGCGTCCGGCGTCGCCGGATGGAGGGAACCCTTTACTCCATTTTCAAGGACACCAGAGACATGGCAAAGTCGAAGTTCCGCCCGCTCCATGACCGCGTGGTCGTCCGCCGGGTCGAATCCGAGGAGAAGACCGCCGGCGGCATCATCATCCCGGACACCGCCAAGGAGAAGCCGCAGGAAGGCGAGATCGTCGCCGTCGGTTCCGGCGCCCGCGACGAGAACGGCAAGCTCGTTCCGCTGGAGGTCAAGGCCGGCGACCGCGTCCTGTTCGGCAAGTGGTCCGGCACCGAGGTCAAGATCAACGGCGAAGACCTTCTCATCATGAAGGAATCCGACATTCTGGGCATCATCGGCTGATCGGCCGGTCCTATCCCAATCCACGGAATTCGGCCGGCCCGCTTGCGGGCGGCAAGTGAACATCAGGAGCTGAACATGGCTGCCAAGGAAGTGAAATTCTCCCGCGATGCCCGCGAGCGCATGCTGCGCGGCGTCAACATCCTCGCCGACGCGGTGAAGGTGACGCTCGGCCC
>JACZJD010000053.1 GCA_014860725.1 Aquamicrobium sp. | reverse complement strand
CGCCCGCCGCCTACGAGCAGAAGGTCGCGGACTTCGCCGAGAAGTACCAGGTCGGCGACGAGATGGGCGTGCCGATCGTGCGCCCGCCGGCCGGCGAGGACGTCTACCTTCTCGGCAGGCTTTGGGAGTGGTGGCCGATCCTCGAGCTGAAGAAGGACCAGAGCTACCGCTTCCATCTTTCCTCGGTCGACTGGCAGCACGGCTTCTCGCTCCAGCCCGTCAACATCAACATCTCGGTTCACCCCGGATACGAGCAGATCATCACTTTCACGCCCACCGAGGCGGGTGAGTACGGCATCGCCTGCAACGAGTATTGCGGCATCGGCCACCACCTGATGACCGGCCGCATCCGGGTCGTCGAATAGGCTGGAGGGGACAATGACAGCCATAGACGCATCTTACGCCGGCTCGACGGCGGCAGCGGGCAACTTCCGCACCTGCCGCTACACCGGCCTCAAGGTCGACAGCGCGGCGCAGTCGCTCATCAAGGCGAATGCCGTCGCCGCCGTCGTCTTCCTCGCCATCGGCGGCCTGATGGGCCTCCTGGTCGCGCTCACGCGCTGGCCGGCGGTGCACCTGCTGCCGTCCGACTGGTTCTATCTCATCCTGACCGGGCACGGCGCCAACGTGCTCCTGTTCTGGATCATCTTCTTCGAGATCGCCGTCCTCTACTTCGCCTCCGCCGTCCTTCTCGGATCGCGGCTGGCGACGCCGAAGATCGCCTGGGCCGCCTTCGTGCTGATGATCGTCGGCGCGCTGATGACCAACGTCGCGGTGTTCCAGGGCGATTCGAGCGTGATGTTCACCTCGTACCCGCCGATGCAGGCCGCGCCGCACTTCTATCTCGGCCTGATCATCTTCGCGGTGGGCGCGCTGGTCGGCGTCGGCGTGTTCTTCGGCACGCTGGTCATCGCCCGCGGCGAGCGCACCTACGAAGGGTCAATCCCGCTCGTCACCTTCGGCGCGCTGACGGCCGCGATCATCGCGGTCTTCACCATCGCGTCGGGCGCCATCATCCTCATCCCGACCTTCCTGTGGTCGCTCGGCCTCATCTCCGAGATGGATCCGCTGCTCTACAAGGTCATCTGGTGGGGCATGGGTCACTCCTCGCAGCAGATCAACGTCGCCGCCCACGTCGCCATCTGGTACGCGATCGGCGCGCTGACCATCGGCGCCAAGCCGCTGTCGGAGAAGGTCTCCCGCACCGCCTTCCTGCTCTACATCCTGTTCCTGCAGCTCGCCTCGGCGCATCACCTCCTTGCCGACCCCGGCATGAGCGCGTCGTGGAAGATCGTCAACACCAGCTACCTGATGTATCTCGCGGTGCTGGGCTCGATGATCCACGGCCTGACGGTTCCGGGTGCGCTCGAGGCCGCCCAGCGCCGCAACGGCTACACCAAGGGCGCGTTCGAGTGGCTGCGCAAGGCGCCGTGGGGCAACCCGGCCTTCGCCGGCATGTTCCTGTCGCTCGTCATGTTCGGCTTCATCGGCGGCATCTCGGGCGTGGTGCTGGGCACCGAGCAGCTCAACCTCCTGATGCACAACACCATCTACGTGCCGGGCCATTTCCACGGCACGGTGGTTGCGGGCACCACGCTCGCCTTCATGGCCATGACCTACTACGTGCTGCCG
>JACZJD010000389.1 GCA_014860725.1 Aquamicrobium sp. | reverse complement strand
AGCCGCCGGTGACGCGGCCGCTGGGGCTGGACGAGATGGCGACCGGCCTCTCCGCCTTCGATTTCCAGTAGCGCGCCCGGGAGCGCACCCAGGTAGCGCGCGAAGGATGGCGCCGCGCCGCCGCGGGTGCCATAACGGGATCGCCGGGCTGGATCACGCAAGCCGCCGCGATTGGCTCTAGCTGCTGGGCGGCGGGCAGCCCGAACGCCCGTGCGCCAGCTGCCGGATCGAACGCGTCGATGAGCGATACTTCCTCCACCCTGTCCGCGGCCGAGCGCGACGAGCGGGCCGGCTTCCTGTTCGTGTTCCTCGCCGCGCTGTGCTGGAGCCTCGGCGGCGTCATCGCCCGCTTCATCGAGGCCGACGATCCGTGGACCGTGGTGTTCTGGCGCTCCTTCTGGGCCGCCGCGTTCCTGCTCTGCTTCATGCTCTGGCGCGACGGCGTGCGCGGCACGGTCGGGCTGTTCCGCGGCATGGGCCTGCCGGGGCTGGCGGTCGCGCTGTGCCTCACCATCTCGACCTCCTTCTTCGTGCTGGCGCTCGCCCACACCACGGTCGCCAACATCCTCCTGATCCAGGCCGGCGGCCCGCTGATGGCGGCGCTGCTGTCCTTCCTCGTGCTGGGCGTCAGGGTTTCGGGCACCACATGGGCCGCGATCGCCGCCGTCATCTTCGGCGTCGGCGTCATGGTCTCGGGCTCGCTCGGCGCCGGCATGTCGTTCGTCGGCGACGGGTTGGCGCTCGCCATCATGCTCGCCTTCTCCGTCGCCACGGTGCTGATGCGCCGCTTCGCCCATGTGCGCATGACGCCCGCCACCTTCCTCGGCGTCATCATCGCCGGGGCGCTGGCCGCCACCCAGGCCGGCACGCTTGCGGTCTCGCCCGTCGACATGGGGTTCCTGTTCGCCTTCGGCGCGGTCAATCTCGGGCTGGCGCTCGCCTTCTTCGCCATCGGCGCGCGGCTGATCGCGCCGGCCTATACGGCGCTGCTCGCCACATTCGAGACGCTGCTCGGCCCGGTCTGGGTGTGGCTGGTCCACGGCGAGGTGCCGGCGGCGCGCACCGTCCTCGGCGGCGCCATCATCTTCGCGGCGCTGATGGTGCATATCCTGCTCGAGCTGCGCCGCCTGGCGCGCTCGCGCCGGCCCGGCGTCACCGGCCTGCCGACTCCCCATTGACAGAATTATGGCGCAGGGGCAGGCTGGAAAAAGCCGAAACAACCCTGAAGGTCCATCTTGCGGTCTCAGTCATCGGGCGTTCTCGACCCCGGCAGCAAGCGTATATCCGAAGAAAAACGCAAAACCGAACCTGATACGCCGGGCATTTCGTCCCTCACGTCCCACGAGGCAAGCGGCTTCGTCTCTTCCGATCACGAACGCGAATACCGCGCCTTCGTCGAAAAGCATCCCGATCTTGAGGCGGTCGAGTTCCTGATCGTCGATCCCAACGGCGTCATGCGCGGCAAGTGGGCGCCGGCCGACGCGCTGAAGAAGGCGTTTCAGGAAGGCGTCAACTTCCCGATGTCGCTGCACGGCCTCGACGTGTGGGGCCGCGAGGTCACCGAGACCGGGCTGCACATCGAGACCGGCGACCAGGACGGCTATTGCCGCGCCACGCGCGGCACGCTCGCCATCGTGCCCTGGGCCAAGCGCAAGACCGCGCAGGTGCTGCTCCAGACCTTCACGCCGGAGGGCGAGCCGTTCCTGGCCGACCCGCGGCAGGTGCTGAAGAAGAAGGTCGCCGAGGTCAACGCCAAGGGCTTCTTCCCCGTCGTCGCCTTCGAGCTCGAATTCTACCTCCTCGACCCCGAGACCGACTGGGACGACGGCATGCCCGCACCGGTCGGCGCCATGGCCGGGCCGGACCGCCTGCGCATGTACGGGCTCGACGACCTCGCCGAGCACGCCGACCTCTTCGACATGATCCGCGATGCCGCCGCCGCCCAGAGCCTGCCGATCGACACCATCATCAAGGAGGCCGCGCCCGGCCAGTTCGAGGTCAACCTCAAGCACCGCGCCGACCCGCTCAAGGCGGCCGACGACGTCATCCTGCTCAGGCGCATCGTCATGGGCTGCGCCCGCGCCCACGGGCTGACCGCCACCTTCATGGCCAAGCCCTTCCTCGAATATGCCGGCAACGGCATGCACGTCCACGCCTCGGTGCTGGACACGGACGGCAACAACATCTTCGCCGGCCCGGAAGGGCGGTCGCGGCTCGAATCCGCCGTCGCCGGCCTCCTCAAGACCATGCCGGAATCGCTGCTCCTCTTCATCAACACCTGGAACGGCTTCCGCCGCATCACGCCCGGCTCCTATGCGCCGACGCGCGCCGTGTGGGCCGAGAACAACCGCTCGGTGGCGCTGCGCATCCCCGTCTCCAGCGAGGAGAACCGCCGCGTCGAGCACCGCATCGCCGGCGCCGACGCCAACCCCTATCTGGTGATGGCGACGCTGATCCAGGGCATGGTCGAGGGCATCGAGAAGAAGGCGGTGCCGCCGCCGCCGGTGCAGGGCAACGCCTATGAGGACGAGGGCCTGTTCCTGCCCGACGACATGGACGACGCGCTCCAGCTCATGGAGAAGAGCCGCTTCGTCGAGCGCGCGCTGGGGCCGCTTCTGACGAAGGTCTACAAGGACCTCAAACGCGCCGAGATCATGGCGTTCTGGAGCGAGATCACGCCGCTCGAGCGCACCACCTATCTGTGAATGGCGGCTTGCGTTTTCGCGCTTGTGGCGGCGCAAAAACGTCAATAGGCTTTCACCGATCAACCCCGCCGGAAGCCAGCTTCACGAGAGCCGGGGAACGAGCTTTGACAGAGGAGAACATCATGATCCGCAAGGCAATCCTGCTTTCAACCGCGTCGCTGGCCGCCGCCGCGCTGGCCTTCGCCGCACAGGCGCAGGAGCGTGTCGTCAACGTCTACAACTGGTCGGATTACATCGACGATTCGATCATCCAGGAATTCACCGCCAAGACCGGCATCCGCGTCGTCTACGACGTGTTCGATTCCAACGAGATCCTCGAGACCAAGCTCCTGGCCGGCGCGTCCGGCTACGACATCGTTGTGCCGACCGCGAGCCCGTTCATGGTCCGCCAGATCGAGGCCGGCGTCTACCAGAAGCTCGACAAGTCGAAGCTGCCCAATCTTGAGAACATGTGGGACGTGGTCTCCGAGCGCACCGCGAGCTACGACCCGGGCAACGAGTATTCCATCAACTACATGTGGGGCACCGTCGGCATCGGCTACAACGTGCAGAAGGTGAAGGAAGCGCTCGGCATCGACGAGATCGACTCGTGGAGCGTGGTGTTCGATCCCGAGCAGATCGCCAAGGTCGCAAGCTGCGGCGTCTACTTCCTCGACTCGCCGACCGACGTGGTGCCGACCGTCCTCAACTATCTCGGGCTCGACCCGAACGGCAAGGACGAGGAGAACCTCGCCAAGGCCGAGGAGGTGCTGCTGGCGGTGCGTCCGCACATCCGCAAGTTCCATTCCTCGGAGTTCATCAACGCGCTCGCCAACGGCGACATCTGCGTCGCCGTCGGCTGGTCGGGCGACGTGCTCCAGGCCGCCGACCGCGCCGCCGAGGCCGACCAGGGCGTCGAGGTCGCCTATGTCGTGCCGAAGGAAGGCGCGCAGATGTGGTTCGACCAGATGGCGATCCCCGCCGATGCCAAGAATGTCGAGGAGGCGCACGAGTTCCTGAACTTCATCATGGAGCCCGAGGTCATCGCCAAGGCGACGAACTACGTCTACTACGCCAACGGCAACCTCGCCTCGCAGGAATTCGTCGACGAGGAGATCATCGAGGACCCGGCGATCTACCCGGACGAGGAGACGCTGAAGAACCTCTTCACCGTGCAGCCCTACGATTCCCGCACCCAGCGCCTGCTCACGCGGAGCTGGACCCGGATCGTCACCGGTCAGTAAGCGATGTTCCGGCGCCGGCGGTTCCGCCGGCGCCGCCCTTTCAGGCATGACGCTGGAGCGTTTTCGGGACGGCGCGAAACGGTTTCCCGGAACGCATAAAAACGAAGAGATGGTGCGGCCGTCCGTGGCGGATGCCGTTCTGGAACCGGGGAACCCAGCATGAAATCGCTTGGCAGCATCCGCAGGAGCTTCGCGCCCTGGAACGATCCGCAGGCGCGGCCCTTCATCTCGTTCCGGAACGTCACCAAGCAGTTCGGCGACTTCACCGCCGTCAACGACCTGTCGCTCGACATCTACGAGCGCGAGTTCTTCGCGCTGCTCGGCGCGTCGGGCTGCGGCAAGAGCACGCTGCTCAGGATGCTCGCCGGCTTCGAGCACCCGACCGCCGGCCATATCCTGCTCGACGGCCAGGACCTCGCCGGCATCCCGCCCTACAAGCGGCCGGTCAACATGATGTTCCAGTCCTATGCGCTGTTCCCGCACATGACGGTCGAGGCCAACATCGCCTTCGGCCTCAAGCAGGACGGCATGCCGAAGCCCGAGATCGAGGCGCGGGTGAAGGAGATGCTCAAGCTCGTGCGGCTGGAGCAGTTCGCCAAGCGCAAGCCGCACCAGCTTTCCGGCGGCCAGCGCCAGCGCGTCGCGCTCGCCCGCTCGGTCGCCAAGCGGCCGAAGGTGCTGTTGCTCGACGAGCCGCTCGGCGCGCTCGACAAGAAGCTGCGCGAGGCGACCCAGTTCGAGCTGATGGACCTGCAGCAGGACCTCGGCCTCACCTTCGTCGTCGTCACCCACGACCAGGAGGAGGCCATGACCATGGCCGACCGCATCGCCATCATGGACAAGGGCAAGGTGATGCAGGTCGCGACGCCCGCCGAGGTCTACGAGGCGCCGGCCTCGCGCTTCGTCGCCGATTTCGTCGGCAACGTGAACATCCTCGAAGGCACCGTGTCGGAGCGCAGCGGCGACACCGCCACCATCACCGGTGCCAGCGGCGCGCAGATCAGGGTGCAGAACGCCGGCGATGCGGTTGCCGGCAACGACGTCGCCTTCGCCATCCGCCCGGAGAAGATCAAGGTGTCCTCGAAGCGGCCGGAAACCGTCGCCAACGCCATGGAAGGCACCATCTGGGACATCGCCTATCTCGGCGACATGACGATCTATCACGTCAGGCTGGGCGACGGGCAGGTGGTCACGGCGAGCGCCCTCAACAGCTCGCGCACGGTCGAGGACCCGCTGAGCTGGGAGGACAAGGCCTGGATTTCCTTCGCGCCGGATGCCGGCATCGTGCTGACGCGCTAGGTGGGAGGCAGCGATGGCCCGGGCGATCGACACCACAGGCGGCGCGGCCACGGCACGCGAGGGCGAGGGGCCCGGCACGCGGCTCGCCGCCGCGCTCGCCAGCCGCTTCGTCATCCTCGTGC
>JACZJD010000388.1 GCA_014860725.1 Aquamicrobium sp. | reverse complement strand
TTCTGCTCCTCCTCGGCGCGCATCCAGGAAGCGCTCGGCGTGGCCCCGCATCTCGTCATCCGCCAGGCCGGGCTGGAGCCCGACGCGCCGCTGCCCGACATGGCGCAGGTGGAGCGCGATCTGGAGCGGCTCAAGATCGAGCGCGAGCGGCTGGGCGCCGTCAACCTGCGCGCCGAGGAGGAGCAGAAGGAGCTCTCCGAGCGGCTGGAGACCATCGTTGCCGAACGCGAGGACGTGATCGAGGCGATCCGCAAGCTCCGGCAGGCGATCCAGAGCCTGAACCGGGAAGGCCGCGAGCGGCTGCTCGCCGCCTTCGAGGTGGTGAACGCCCAGTTCCAGCGGCTGTTCACGCATCTGTTCGGCGGCGGCACCGCCGAGTTGCAGTTGATCGAATCCGACGATCCGCTGGAGGCGGGGCTGGAGATCCTCGCCCGCCCGCCCGGCAAGAAGCCACAGACCATGACGCTGCTGTCCGGCGGCGAGCAGGCGTTGACCGCAATGGCACTGATCTTCGCCGTGTTCCTGACCAATCCCGCGCCGATCTGCGTGCTCGACGAGGTCGACGCGCCGCTCGACGACCACAATGTCGAGCGCTTCTGCAACCTGATGGACGAGATGGCCGCGAGCACCGAAACGCGCTTCGTCATCATCACGCACAATCCCATCACCATGGCGCGCATGGACCGGCTGTTCGGCGTGACCATGGCCGAGCAGGGCGTCAGCCAGCTCGTCTCGGTCGATCTCCAGACTGCCGAGCAGATGCGCGAGGCGAGCTGAACGCGGCCGTCCTGTGCTGCGGTGCTGCCGGGATCGGGGATGTCGCCCGGAATCAGGCATCCGTTTGGCAAGGCGGCATGCGCAAAACGAACGGTTGAGCGCGTCGCCTGATCCCGCCTGTTGCGATACGCTTCGACGTTTCAGGAGAACTCCCATGCCGGGCACGGACCAGAACCTCGCCGCTCTCGCCGTCGAGCTTTCGTCGGCGCTGAAGGAGCTTCATCGCGCGCTGATCCGCGCCGAGATCGGCGACGACCCGGCGCTGCAGAATCCCTACACCATGCTCTTCGCGCTGATCGGCGACCCGCGCTTCGCATGGATGGGGCCGCTGTCGCAGCTCGTCGCCCGCATCGACCAGCAGGTCGCCGACGGCGAGATCGACAGCATGGAGATGCTGGCCGGTCTGCGCGCGGAGGCCGCCCGGCTGATCGGCGAGGGGAAGGGCGGGACCGCCGACGGCTTCCGCATGCGTCACGTCATGGCGCTCCAGAGAGAGCCGGAGGCGGGGCTTGCCACCGGCAGGCTGCGCAAGGTTCTGGCGAGATTGCCCGCGACCCCGGACTGACAGCCGGCTTGGCCGGATCAGTGGCTCCGGCCGTCGAAAGAGATGCGCTTGACGGCCGCCAGATCCACGGTTTCCAGACAGCGGACGTTGATGGCGGCCATGGCCTTGCCGTCTGGCGCGGTGCCGAGGCTGAACGGCGCGCAGCCGCAGACCGGACAGAACCGGTGGTCGATGACATGCCGGTTGAAGCGGTAGGAGGAAAGTTCGTCCAGCGGCGTGGCGAGGCGAAAATGTTCGCGCGGCACGAACCAGAGCAGCGTTCCCCTGCGGCTGCAATAGGAGCAGTTGCACTCCACCGCCTCCGCCGGCTCGCCTTCGACCTCGAACGTCACCCTGCCGCAATGGCAACTGCCGTAAACCATGACCTGCCTCCCTGTGCTGGACCGCGTCGCGCCTAAGATTTCGGATCGCCGCGCATCCTAGCGGCCGCATGGCCGGCGATCCATCTCTCCGCGTCGCCCCGGATCGAAACCGGTCTTCGGCCCGGCCTACTCGCTCCACACCGCCAGCTCGTTGCCGGCCGGATCGGTGAAATGAAAGCGCCGGCCGCCCGGAAAGGAAAAGATCGGCCGCACGATCTCGCCTCCCGCCGCGGTCACGGCGTCGAGCGTCCGCTCCAAATCCTCGGCATAGATGACCGGCAGCGGCTTCGTCTCCCGCGGCGCCGAGCCGTCGAAGCCGCCGTCCAGCCCCTCCGCGAAGGCGGCGTAGGACGGTCCGCAGTCGGTGAAGCGCCAGCCGAACGCCGCGGCATAGAAGGCCTTGACGCCTGCGAGTGCGCCGTCGCCCGCCTGCAGTTCCAGATAGTCGAGCTTGCCGTCGGTTTTCATCTTTACATTCCCTAATGTTCATGATTTGTTCCATACTATGATTGCTCTCGGATCCACACAGGATTTTGCGGCGCTGCTAATCGATTCAGTCCTGCGGCTGGGTTCGTGGCTGCTTGCCTTTGCCGCCTGCGGGTCTTATCGCTCTGCCCGCGGACGGGTTTGCGGCCACGTGGCCGCGGCAGCCAGAGACAGGGAAGCAGG
>JACZJD010000387.1 GCA_014860725.1 Aquamicrobium sp. | reverse complement strand
GGCCGCGCCCGGCGATTTTCCGGCCAATGGGTCCCGGCTCGGCGGCCGCTTCGCGGCCTTGCCGGGATGACGCCGCGGAGGAGTTGGGCGGATAGCGGGCCCCGCTCCGCTCGCGGGCAGCGGGCAGGGTGAACGGTTGTTTCCGTCAGAACCCGGACGGCTCCAAAAGAAAAGCCGGGTGGGAACCCGGCTCTTCAGGAAAACGAACGATCGGCGTCGTCTCAGTTGACCGCGTCCTTCAGACCCTTGCCGGCCGTGAACTTCGGCACGTTGCGCGCCGGGATCTTCACTTCCGCGCCGGTCTGGGGGTTGCGGCCGGTCGAGGCCTCACGCTTCGACACGGAGAAGTTGCCGAAGCCGACCAGACGGACGTCCCCACCGTTCTTCAGCTCGCCCGTGATGGCGGAGAACACCGCGTCAACGGCGGCCTGCGCGTCACCCTTGGAGAGCTTGGCGGCTTCCGCCACGGCGGAAACGAGTTCGTTCTTGTTCATTGAGAATTCCCTTCCCTGTGAAAGACCGGCGATTCGACTCGTCCGGCAGGAGCGGGAGTTTAGGAAATCCCCCGTCCGCGACCAAGCGGGAAACCGGCTCAATGCACGGTTTTTCCCGGTTTTCTGCGGCTTTGAGCAAAAAGGCCGGGCATCTGCCCGGCCTTTTCCTGTGCTTTCAGGTGCGATAGCCGCCGTCAGTGGGCGAGACTCTGTGCACCGGAGGCGTCGCCCTTTGCCGCGGCCGGCTCGACGGGCTCGACCCACTCGATGGGTTCGGGCATCCGCACCAGCGCGTGGCGCAGCACCTCGCCGACGCGGCTGACCGGCACGATCTCCATGCCGCTCTTCACGTTTTCCGGAATTTCCGCCAGATCCTTGGCGTTCTCTTCCGGGATCAGCACCTTCTTGATGCCGCCGCGAAGGGCCGCGAGCAGCTTCTCCTTGAGGCCGCCGATCGGCAGCACCCGGCCGCGCAGCGTGACCTCGCCGGTCATGGCGACGTCCTTGCGCACGGGGATGCCGGTCAGCACCGACACGATCGCCGTGACCATCGCGATGCCCGCCGAAGGGCCGTCCTTGGGCGTGGCGCCCTCGGGCACATGGACGTGGATGTCGCGCTTGTCGAACAGCGGCGGCTCGATGCCGAAGTCGATCGCTCTGCTGCGGACGTAGGACGCCGCCGCCGAGATCGATTCCTTCATCACGTCGCGCAGGTTGCCGGTGACGGTCATCTTGCCCTTGCCGGGCATCATGACGCCCTCGACGGTCAGCAGCTCGCCGCCGACCTCGGTCCAGGCAAGCCCGGTGACGACGCCGACCTGATCCTCGCCCTCGATCTGGCCGTAGCGGTAGCGCGGCACACCGAGATAATCGGCAAGGTTCTTCTCGGTCACCTTCACCGATTTCTTCTTGGTGCGCAGGATCTCCGTCACGGCCTTGCGCGCCAGCTTCATCAGCTCGCGCTCGAGATTACGCACGCCGGCTTCCCGCGTGTAGAGCTGGATCACCGCGCGCAGCGCCTCGTCGGTGATCGAGAACTCCTTCGGCTGCAGCGCATGGTCGCGCACGGCCTTGGGCAAGAGGTGCCGCTTGGCGATCTCGACCTTCTCGTCCTCGGTGTAGCCGGCGATGCGGATGATCTCCATCCGGTCCATCAGCGGCGCCGGGATGTTGAGCGTGTTGGCCGTGGTCACGAACATCACGCCCGACAGGTCGTACTCGACCTCGAGGTAGTGGTCCATGAAGGTCATGTTCTGCTCGGGATCGAGCACCTCGAGCAGCGCCGAAGACGGATCGCCGCGATAGTCCTGGCCGAGCTTGTCGATCTCGTCGAGCAGGAACAGCGGGTTCGACTTCTTCGCCTTCTTCATCGACTGGATGACCTTGCCGGGCATCGAGCCGATATAGGTGCGCCGGTGACCGCGGATCTCGGCCTCGTCGCGCACGCCGCCGAGCGCCATGCGGACGTACTCACGGCCGGTCGCCTTGGCGATCGACTTGGCGAGCGAGGTCTTGCCGACGCCGGGAGGGCCGACGAGGCACAGGATCGGCCCCTTCAGCTTCTTCTGGCGGCTCTGCACGGCCAGATACTCGACGATGCGCTCCTTGACCTTGTCGAGGCCGAAATGGTCGGCGTCGAGCACCTCCTGCGCGAAGCCGAGATCCTTCTTGACCTTGGACGGCTTCTGCCACGGGATGGAGAGCAGCCAGTCGAGATAGTTGCGCACGACGGTCGCTTCCGCCGACATCGGCGACATGGTGCGGAGCTTCTTCAGCTCGGCCTCGGCCTTCTCGCGCGCCTCCTTCGACAGCCTGGTCTTCTTGATGCGCTCTTCCAGCTCGGAAGCTTCGTCGCGGCCGTCCTCGCCCTCGCCGAGCTCCTTCTGGATCGCCTTCATCTGCTCGTTCAAGTAGTATTCGCGCTGGGTCTTCTCCATCTGGCGCTTGACCCTGGAGCGGATGCGCTTCTCCACCTGGAGCACCGAAATCTCGGCCTCCATGAAGCCCATGGCCTTTTCCAGACGCTCGCGCACGGACAGCGTCGCCAGCATCTCCTGCTTGTCGCCGATCTTGACGGCGAGGTGCGAGGCGACCGTGTCGGCGAGCTTGGAATAGTCGTCGATCTGGCTCGCCGCGCCGACGACCTCGGGCGAAATCTTCTTGTTGAGCTTCACATAGTTCTCGAAGTCGGCCACGACCGAGCGCGCCAGCGCCTCGATCTCGACTTCCTCTTCCTCGGGCTCGGACAGCACGACGGCCTCGGCCTCGTGGAAATCCTGCCGCGCGGTGAAGCCGGTGATGCGGGCGCGCGAGGTGCCCTCGACCAGCACCTTGACGGTGCCGTCGGGCAGCTTCAGGAGCTGGAGCACGTTGGCCAGCGTGCCGACGTCGTAGATCGCGTCGGCGGCCGGATCGTCGTCCGCCGCGTTCTTCTGGGTGGCGAGCAGGATCTGCTTGTCCGCACCCATGACGTCTTCCAGCGCCTTGATGGACTTTTCGCGCCCCACGAAGAGCGGCACGATCATGTGGGGGAAGACGACGATGTCGCGCAGCGGGAGGACCGCGAACACGCCGGAGCCGGAGGACGTGGGGGATATGGTCATTGTCCAACCTTTCATACCGCGGCCGCACATGGGCCGACCGCGATTCTGGATACTAGCGACCGCCGAGCCTTCCGCCTATCTCGGAGATTGCCCGTTCGAGCTTACCCAAGACTTGCGGCACGCAGCGCAAGGCGTTCACGTTGATGCTTAGTTGGCGCTGCATCGCACAAAGATCAAGAGGCGGATGCGGCGCAAGGCCGCATGGGGGCGTCCATCAACGCGAAACGGAGCGGCGAAAGGCCGCTCCGTTCGATAGGGTGACACACTGCGAGAGCCGGCAGGGCGGGAAACCCGCGCCTCACGCCGTCGCGGCCGCGCCTTTTTCCTTCTCGGCATAGATGTAGAGCGGGCGCGCATTGCCGGTGACGACCTCGTCGGAGATCACCACCTCGCGCACGCCTTCCAGCGCCGGCAGCTCGAACATGGTGTCGAGCAGGATCGCCTCCATGATCGACCGCAGGCCGCGGGCGCCGGTCTTGCGCTCGATGGCGCGGCGGGCGATCGCCGACAGCGCGCTCTCGTGGAAGGTCAGCTCCACGTTCTCCATCTCGAACAGGCGCTGGTACTGCTTGACCAGCGC
>JACZJD010000386.1 GCA_014860725.1 Aquamicrobium sp. | reverse complement strand
CGGGGCAGCTTCTGGTGCTTTCCGTGCCGGGGCTGGGGCCGGTCGAGCTCGCCGCGGCGACGCCCGCCGTCACCGCGCCGGTCGCCGCCGCCTCGTGGATGCTGGTCGAGAAGCCGGCGCTGGGGCTGAAGCGCCGCCTGCCGGCGCGGCCCGCGCCGTCCTTCGCGCAGCCTGCCGCGATCCCGGCTGTTCTGCCTGCCAGCGTTTTGCCCCCCGCTGTTTTGCCATTGACAGGGGAATAGAACGGCAATTACTGTCCGCGCCCATGAAGACGATCATTCTTATCGTAGGAACGCGCATGGGCAGGGCGGCGTAGCCGCCGGGCGGACGTCACCCATGCGCGACACAAGGCTCCCTCGGGGGCCTTTTTTATTGCCTCCGATAACGATACACACCCAGCGCGACGCGCGAGGACAGGACGGGAAGAGAACGATGAGCAACGCAGCCAGCGAGATGGCCAGGGGCGAGACGGGCAGACGCGAGATGACCGGCGCCGAGATCGTGATCCAGGCGCTGAAGGACAACGGCGTCGAGCATATCTTCGGCTATCCGGGCGGCGCGGTGCTTCCCATCTATGACGAGCTCTTCCAGCAGGACGACATCAGGCACGTGCTGGTGCGCCACGAGCAGGGCGCGGGCCACGCGGCCGAGGGCTATGCCCGCTCCACCGGCAAGGCCGGCGTCCTCCTCGTCACCTCCGGTCCCGGCGCGACCAACGCCGTGACGCCGCTGCAGGACGCGCTGATGGATTCGATCCCGCTCGTGTGCATCTCCGGCCAGGTGCCGACGACGCTGATCGGCTCCGACGCCTTCCAGGAATGCGACACCGTCGGCATCACCCGGCCCTGCACAAAGCACAACTGGCTGGTGAAGGACGTCAACGACCTCGCGCGCATCATCCACGAGGCCTTCCACGTCGCCACGACCGGCCGGCCCGGCCCCGTCGTGGTCGACATCCCGAAGGACGTGCAGTTCGCCCGCGGCACCTACACGCCGCCGCAGCAGGCGCCGCGCACCTCCTACAGCCCCAAGCTGCAGGGGGACATGGAGGCGATCCGCCAGGCCGTGGCGCTGATGACGGCCGCGAAGCGGCCGATCATCTATTCGGGCGGCGGCGTCATCAATTCCGGCGCCGAGGCGAGCCACCTGCTGCGCGAGCTGGTCGAGCTCACCGGCTTTCCCGTCACTTCGACCCTGATGGGGCTCGGCGCCTATCCGGCCTCGGGCAAGCACTGGGTCGGCATGCTCGGCATGCACGGCACCTACGAGGCCAACATGGCCATGCACGATTGCGACGTGATGGTGTGCCTCGGCGCGCGCTTCGACGACCGCATCACCGGCCGGCTCGACGCCTTCTCGCCCCATTCCAAGAAGATCCACGTCGACATCGACCCGTCGTCGCTCAACAAGAACGTGCGCGCCGACATCGCCATCCGCGGCGACGTCGGCCGGGTGCTGGAGGACATGGTGCGGCTGTGGCGGGCGACCGCCAAGGTCGACAAGGGCGCGCTCAAGCCGTGGTGGGAGACGATCGACCGCTGGCGCGCGCGCGACTCGCTCGCCTTCAGGAACAGCGACGACGTCATCATGCCGCAATATGCGATCCAGCGGCTCTACGAGCTGACGAAGGACCGCGACACCTACATCACCACCGAGGTCGGCCAGCACCAGATGTGGGCCGCCCAGCACTACGGCTTCGAGAAGCCGAACCGCTGGATGACCTCGGGCGGCCTCGGCACCATGGGCTACGGCCTGCCGGCCGCGCTCGGCGTGCAGATCGCGCACCCGGAGGCGCTCGTCATCGACATCGCCGGCGACGCCTCGGTGCAGATGACGATGCAGGAGATGTCGACGGCGGTGCAGTACGAGGCGCCGATCAAGATCTTCATCCTGAACAACCAGTATATGGGCATGGTGCGGCAGTGGCAGCAGCTGCTGCACGGCAACCGGCTGTCGCACTCCTACACCGAGGCGATGCCCGACTTCGTGCTGATGGCGAAGGCCTTCGGCGCGCACGGCATACGCTGCGAGAAGCCGGGCGAGCT
>JACZJD010000385.1 GCA_014860725.1 Aquamicrobium sp. | reverse complement strand
CCATGGTGGCAACGACCGTCACCGCGTAGGTCTCGAACAGGTCGGCGGCCATGCCGGCGCAGTCGCCGACATTGTCGCCGACGTTGTCGGCGATGGTGGCCGGGTTGCGCGGATCGTCCTCGGGGATACCCGCCTCGACCTTGCCGACGAGGTCGCCGCCGACGTCGGCGCCCTTGGTGAAGATGCCGCCGCCCAGACGCGCGAAGATCGAGATCAGCGAGGCGCCGAAGCCGAGCGCCACCAGCGCGTCGATGACGGTGCGGTCGGCCGGCGCGTAGCCGAGCGGACCGACGAGGATCCAGTAGTAGACCGCAACGCCGAGAAGCGCGAGGCCGGCGACCAGAAGGCCGGTGATCGCGCCCGACTTGAAGGCGATGTCGAGGCCGGCGGCGAGGCTGTTGGAGGCCGCCTGCGCGGTGCGGACGTTGGCGCGCACCGACACGTGCATGCCGATGAAGCCCGCCGCGCCCGACAGCACCGCGCCGATCAGGAAGCCGATGGCGGCGGTGGCGGAAAGCAGCCACCAGGCGAGAACGAAGACCACCGCGCCGACGATGGCAATGGTGGTATACTGGCGGGTCAGGTAAGCCTGAGCACCCTCACGGATCGCGCCGGCGATCTCCTGCATGCGCGCGTTGCCCTGGTCGGCCGCCAGGACCGACTGCGTCGCCCAGATGGCATAGACGACCGACAGGACGCCGCAGAGAATGACGACATAAAGTATGGTCATTTCACGGGATTCCTCGATTGCGGGCCCGCAAGAACCCCTCCGCGGGCCGGGGGTTGAGAGGGTGGAGTCCGGACGGACTCTGCCTTTTCGCGTCGGCTTATGCGGAACGGCCCAACAAACGTCAAGGTTTTGATAATCTTTTGCCCGGAAATCGCCCCAAATGCCCGGGCGACGGGCGCTATGTGCCTGAAAATGCGGCGGCGCGGCGCGTGACGATTCGCAAGCCGACCAATCCCGCCACGCACAGCAGGACAACGGGGAACGTCACCCAGTTGAGCGCCTCCCAGCCCCACTTCTCGTAGACCACGCCCGACAGGAACGAGGCGAGCGCGACGGTGCCGAACAGGATGAAGTCGTGGACGCCGAGCACCTTGCCCTGCTCCGAGGGGCGGTAGGTCTCGGCGACGATGGCGGTGGTGCCGATGAAGCCGAAGTTCCAGCCGAGACCGAGCAGGATCAGCGCGGTCCAGAACTGCCAGAGCTGGATGCCGGAGAGCCCGACGAGGCCGCAGGCGACCAAGAGCGCAAGGCCGAGGGCGACCACGGCCTCGGCGCCGAAGCGGGCGATCAGCCTGCCGGTGAAGAAGCTCGGCGCGAACATGGCCATGACGTGCCAGGAGATGCCCAGCGTCGCCTCGTCCGGCGAGAAGCCGCAGCCGACCATGGCGAGCGGCGCGCCGGTCATGACGAAGCTCATCAGGGCGTAGGTCCCGACGCCGCAGACGAGCCCGATGACGAAACGCGGCTGGCGCATGATCTCGCCCAGCGGCCTTGCCGGGCCATCGAGGCCGGAGACGCTGCCGTCGCCGGCCGCGCGCGGCGGCAGGAAGGCAAGGACGAGCGCGCCGGCCGCGGCAAGGCCGACGATGGCGGCGAACGAGCCGGCGAACATCACCGGCGCCATCAGGTCGCGCGTGAAGATGACGATCTGCGGCCCGAGGATGGCGGTGACGATGCCGCCGGCCAGTACCATGGCGATGGCACGGGCCTTGTAGGCGGGCGGTGCGTAGTCGGCGGCGGCGAAGCGCACCTGCTGGACGAAGGCGCCGCCGAAGCCGAGGACGAGCATCCCGGCGACGAACAGCCAGAACGAGAATTCGAGCAGCCCGAGCGTCGTCAGCACGCCGCCGATGGCCGTGACCGCGGTTCCCGCCTGGAAGCCGAAGCGGTAGCCGACCCGCTTGATGATCGTCGCGGCAGGGATCGCGCCCAGGGCGACGCCGACGGTGAAGCCGGTGACGGGGAGCGTGGAGAGCGACTTGTCCGTGGCAAGAAGATAGTGGCCGGAGAGCGCGCCGAGGGCGAAGGCGATGGGAGCGGCCGACCCAACGATCGCCTGCGACGCGGCGAGGATGAAGGTCGCGCGCCTTGCGCCCACCTGCACGGGGGCGCCGCTCACGGCGCCGGGTCCTTGCCCGGTTCCTTGCCCCGGCCCTCACCGCGCACGCGGCGGGCCACACGGTCGAGCACGGCGTTGACGAGCTTCGGCTCGTCCTCCTCGTAGAACGCCTTGGCGATGTCGACATATTCCGAGACGATGACCGGCACCGGCACGTCCTGGCGGCGCATCAGCTCGTAGACGCCGGCGCGCAGGATCGCC
>JACZJD010000384.1 GCA_014860725.1 Aquamicrobium sp. | reverse complement strand
TGCCGGGGGTGACGATACGCACCACGTCGCGGTGCACCACGGCCTTGGCGCCGCGCGCCTTCTTGGCCTCGGCGGGGTCCTCGAGCTGCTCGCAGACGGCGACGCGGAAGCCCCCGCGGATGAGCCGCGCGAGGTAGCTGTCGGCGGCATGCACCGGCACGCCGCACATCGGTATGTCCTCGCCCTCGTGCTTGCCGCGCTTGGTGAGCGCGATGTCGAGGGCGGCGGCGGCGGCGACCGCGTCGTCGAAGAAGAGCTCGTAGAAGTCGCCCATGCGGTAGAACAAGAGCGAGTCCGGGTTCGCCGCCTTGATCTCGATATACTGCTCCATCATCGGCGTCGCGCCGACCGCGCTGAGGGCCGGCTGCACGGCGGAGGAGGCGTCGTCGCTCTGGTGCGGATGGTGGTTCAAGGACGGCGGCCCTTCTGGCGAAAAGCGGTTTTCCTGCTTGGCGTTTTGCAGCCGCCAAGTGTAGCCTTATTCGCGGCGCTTCGGCAAAACTCCACAGAAAGGCGCCGCCGGGGAAGGATACGGACACCAACATGCCGCTGAAAGACAGGAACACGGAGGCCGGGCCTTCCGTGAGCGCCCAGGAAGCACTCGATTTTCATGCCGCCGGACGTCCGGGCAAGCTCGAGATCAGCCCGACCAAGCCGATGACCACGCAGCGCGACCTGTCGCTGGCCTATTCGCCGGGCGTCGCAGCACCCGTCAAGGCCATCGCCGAGGACCCCAGCCGCGCCTTCGACTACACCACGCGCGGCAACCTCGTCGCCGTCATCTCCAACGGCACCGCCATCCTCGGCCTCGGCGACCTCGGGGCGCTGGCGTCGAAGCCGGTGATGGAGGGCAAGGCGGTGCTGTTCAAGCGCTTCGCCGACGTCGACGCCATCGACCTCGAGGTCGACACCCGCGACGCCGACGAGTTCATCAACTGCGTGCGCTTCCTCGGCCCCTCCTTCGGCGGCATCAACCTCGAGGACATCAAGGCGCCGGAATGCTTCATCATCGAGCAACGGCTCCGCGAGTTGATGGACATCCCCGTCTTCCACGACGACCAGCACGGCACCGCGATCATCGCCGCCGCCGGCCTGATCAACGCGCTGGAGATCACCGGCCGCGACATGAAGACGGCCAGGCTCGTCTGCAACGGCGCGGGCTCGGCCGGCATCGCCTGCATCGAGCTGGTCAAGGCGATGGGCTTCGCGCCCGAGAATGTCATCCTGTGCGACACCAAGGGCGTGGTCTACAAGGGCCGCAAGGAAGGCATGAACCAGTGGAAGTCGGCCCACGCCATCGAGACCGACAAGCGCACGCTGGCCGAGGCCATGGACGGCGCCGACGTGGTGTTCGGCCTGTCGGCCAAGGGCGCCTTCACCACGGCCATGATCCAGTCGCTGGCCAAGAACCCGATCATCTTCGCCATGGCCAATCCCGACCCGGAGATCACGCCGGAGGAGGTGGCCGAGATCCGCACCGACGCCATCATGGCCACGGGCCGCTCCGACTACCCGAACCAGGTCAACAACGTCCTCGGCTTCCCCTACATCTTCCGCGGCGCGCTCGACGTGCGCGCCACCACCATCAACGATGCCATGAAGATCGCGGCGGCGCGGGCGCTGGCCGCGCTGGCGCGCGAGGACGTGCCCGACGACGTCGCCGCCGCCTATCAGGGCAACCGGCCGAAATTCGGCCCCAACTACATCATCCCGGTGCCGTTCGATCCGCGGCTGATCTCGTCGATCCCCTCGGCCGTGGCGCGGGCGGCGATGGATTCCGGCGTCGCCGGCCGGCCCATTCTCGACATGGAGAAGTACCGGCAGGAGCTTTCCGCCCGCCGCGACCCCATCGCCTCGACGCTCCAGCGCATCTACGACCGGGTGCGCCGCCAGCCCAAGCGCGTCGTCTTCGCCGAGGGCGAGGAGGAGCAGGTGATGCGCGCCGCCGTCTCCTACGTCAACCAGAGGCTCGGCACGGCGATCCTGATCGGCCGCGACGATGTGATCCGCGAGAATGCGAGGAACGCCGGCGTCGATCTCGACCGGCCCGGCATCGAGCTGGTCAATGCCCGCCTGTCGCGCCGCAACGGCGTCTATGCCGACTATCTGTACGAGCGGATGCAGCGCAAGGGCTACCTGCTGCGCGACTGCCAGCGCCTGATCAACAACGACCGCAACCATTTCGCCGCCTGCATGGTGGCGCTGGGCGACGCCGACGCGGTGGTGACGGGCGTGACGCGCAACTATTCGACGGCGCTGCAGGACGTGCGCCGCATCATCGACGCCAAGCCCGGCCACCGGGTGATCGGCGCGTCGGTGGCGCTGGCGCGGGGCCGCACCGTCATCGTCGCAGACACGGCCGTGCATGACATGCCGGATTCGGTCGAGATCGCCGACATCGCCGAGGAGGCGGCGGGCTTCGCCCGGCGCATGGGCTACGAGCCGCGCGTGGCGCTCCTCGCCTATTCCACCTTCGGCCACCCGCAGGGCGAGCGCTCGGAGCGGGTGCAGGAGGCCGTGCGCATCCTCGACAAGCGCCGCGTCGACTTCGAGTATGACGGCGAGATGGCGGCCGACGTGGCGCTGAACCCGACCCTGATGCGGCAATACCCGTTCTGCCGCCTTTCCGGCCCGGCCAACGTGCTGATCATGCCGGCCTACCACTCGGCCTCCATCGCCACCAAGATGCTGCAGGAGCTCGGCGGCTCGACCGTGATCGGCCCGCTGCTCGTCGGCTTGAACAAGCCGGTGCAGATCGTGTCGCTCAACGCCAAGGATTCCGACATCGTCAACATGGCGGCCATCGCCGCCTACAATGCGGGGGCGTGAACGTTTCCGCCGGTGACGGAGGGCCGCACGGGGAGGGACAGGCCGGAATGAACATCGCCGGATGGCTGGAGGCGACGGCGCGCGCGAAACCGCAGGCGCCGGCCGTGTTTCTGGGCACGGAGCAGGTCGCGACCTATGGCGAGCTGGCCGCGAGGGTTCGCGCCCGCGCCGCCGGCATGGCCGCCCACCACGGCGTCGGGCGCGGCGACCGTGTCGCGGTGTTCCTCAAGAACGTGCCCGACTATCTTGAGCTGTTCTACGCGGTGTGGTGGCTGGGCGCGGTGATCGTGCCGGTCAACAACAAGTTGCATCCGCGCGAGGTGGCGTGGATCGTGGAGAATTCGGGCGCGAAGCTCCTTGTCTCCGGTGACGGTGCGGTTGGCCGCGAGGCGGCGCTTCCCGCCGGCTGCCGCGAGATCGCGCACGGCTCGCCCGACTGGGCGGCGATGGCTGGCGACGGCGCTGCCGCGCCCGCCCCGGTCGCCGGCGACGACACGGCGTGGCTGTTCTACAGCTCCGGCACCACGGGCCGGCCCAAGGGCGTGATGCTCACCCACGACAATCTCAGGGCGATGAGCCTCGCCTACGCGCTCGACGTCGATCAGGTCGCGCCCGATCAGGCGACGATCTACGCCGCGCCGATCTCGCACGGGGCAGGGCTCTACAACTTCGTCTTCGTGCGCGCGGGCGGGGCGCATGTCTTCCCGGTGTCGAAGGGCTTCGACCCGGCCGAGATCGCGTCGCTGTCGCGGCATTTCGGCCAGACGGTGATGTTCGCCGCGCCCACCATGGTCAAGCGCCTCGTCGAGTGGGCGCGCGGGGCGGGCTATCGCGGCGAGGGCATCCGCACGGTCGTCTATGGCGGCGGGCCGATGTATCTCGCCGACATCGAGGATGCGCTGGCGCTGTTCGGCCCGCGCTTCGTGCAGATCTACGGCCAGGCCGAAAGCCCGATGACGATCACCTCGCTGCGGCGCGAGCTGATCGCCGACCGCACCCACCCCGATCACGCCCGCCGCCGCGCCTCGGTCGGGCAGGCGATGGCGACGGTGGAGGTGGCGATCGCCGGGCCGGACGGCAGGCCAGACGGCACGCTCGGCGAGCCGGGCGAGATTCTCGTGCGCGGCGAGACGGTGATGAAGGGCTACTGGAACAACGCGCAAGCCACCGCCGCGACGCTCGCCCATGGCTGGCTGCACACCGGCGATGTCGGCATGCTCGACGCCGACGGCTTCCTGACGCTCACCGACCGCTCCAAGGACGTCATCATCTCCGGCGGCACCAACATCTATCCGCGCGAGGTCGAGGAGGTGCTGGCGCGCCATCCGGCCGTGCTGGAGGTGTCGGTGGTCGGCGCGCCGAGCGCCGAGTGGGGCGAGGACGTCGCCGCCTTCGTCGTGCTGCGCGCCGGCATGGCGGCCGATCCGGCCGAGCTGGAGGCATGGTGCCTGCGGGAAATCGCCTCGTTCAAGAAGCCGAAGCGCTACGTCTTCCGCGACGAGCTGCCCAAGAACAGCTACGGCAAGGTGCTGAAGACCGAGCTGAGGGCGACGCTGGCGAAGGCGTAGCCGCCCCGGCGGCTCCGCCTCACGCCGCGAAGCGGGTGGCGTCGGCCCCGTAATGGTTGACGTAGCGGGCCGAGATCGTGCCGACCGGCAGCACCACGAACACGTCGGTGGTGCCGAAGGCGTGATCGACCACGCAGCCGTCGCCGATGCGCGCGCCGAGCCTGAGGTAGCCCTTGATCAGCGGCGGCATGGTGGCGAGCGCGGCGCGGGCATTGACCGCCTCGGCCGGCATCAGATCCATGGTGTGGAAGCGCGAGGCCACGGCCGAGACCTGCCAGTCGCCCTCGGCGCGGCAGTTCTGGGCAAGGAACGACAGCGCCTCGGCGTGCGCCGCCGGCACCGTGCCGTGGAACGAGGCGCAGCCGGTCATCGCGCCGATGCCGTAATGGTTCACATAGGCCCAGATGCCCTGCCACAGCACCTCGATGGTGCGCTTGGAGCGGTATTCCGGCAGCACGCAGGAGCGGCCGAGCTCGAGGAAGCGCAGGCCGGGATGGCGCGCGACCAGCGCGTCGAGCTCGAACTCGTCGCTCGAATAGAAGCCGCCGGCCGCGGCCGCGCATTCCTGCCGCATCAGCCGGTAGGTGCCGACGATGCGGCGGTGCTCCGGCCCGGCAAGGCTGGCGTCGAGGACGAGCAGGTGATCGCAGACCTCGTCGAAGCGGTCGGCGTCGCGGCGCGCCATGGCGTCGGCGGCCGAGGCCCGCGCGCCGAGCTCCTCGTGGAAGACGCGGTAGCGCACCTCCTGCGCGGCCGCCACCTCGGCCTCGTTGCGGGCCAGCCGCACCTCGATCGTGCCGATGCGGCCGAGCGTGGCGCCGGCCGAAAGGCCGGAGAACAGGATCGCTCCCGACGCTGCTTGCCCGGCAAGGGGGCCGGCAAGGGAGACGGTTGGGGCGGTTTCCGTCACGATGTTGCGCATGGCTCGGTCTCCTCGCTCCTCCGCGGCTGCGTGCCGACCCCGAATCGGAAACCGAATCGGCTGGGGCCGCAACCGCCTTTTGCGATGCCGCTTTAGGCAGGCATTGCAACGTGAGTGTGACGAAGGTCTCACGGCCGGGGCCGCGGTTCAAGGCGGCAGGGTGTATCAGGCCGGCCGGTTCCGGAGCATCTTGCAGCCAGGTGGAATCACTGGCGGTGCACAAATGCGGCAGGATCAATCGGATGGAGCGGCAGCCCGGACTTGTCCGGGCGCCCGTCGCTCTACGCCCTTGCGTGGCCCTCGACCGCCTCGATCATGGCGTGGGGATCGACCGGCTTGGTCAGGAAGCCGGTGGCGCCGTGGGCGATGACGCCGTGGCGCGTCTTCTCCTGGCTGTCGGCCGACAGGACGAGGATCGGCACCGCCGGCGTGCCTTTGGCCTCCTCGTGCCGGCGGATGAGCGAGATGGCCTCCAGCCCGTCCATGACCGGCATGTGCAGGTCCATCAGCACCACGTCGTAGCGGTGCGCGCCGCCGGACTGCGTCAGCGCCTCGACCGCGGCCTTGCCGTTGGGCACGATCTCGACCCGGTGGCCGGCCTTGGTCAGCGCCGAGCGGGCGAGAAGCGCGTTGATGTCGTTGTCCTCGGCCACCAGCACGGTCAGGCCCGCCGCCGCGGTCTTCGCCGCCGCGGGCCCGGCCTCCCTGTCCTGCGGGCCGCCGCCCGAGACTGCGGCGGGCGAGGACAGGAGCACGCGCAGCAGCGTCGCCCCGCGCACCGGCCGCACCAGGAAGCTGCCATAGCCGCAGGCGCGGTATTCGGAGAGCTTGCCCCGGTCGCCGGGCGCGATCAGGATGATCGCCTCCGCCCGATCGATGCCGGCCTTGCGCAGCCGCTTCAGCAGCCGGCCGTCGCTCTGCTCCAGCGCGGCGTCGACGAGGACGATGTCGTAGCCGTGCCTGTCGACAAGGTCGACGGCCGCTTCCTCGGCGGTGCGGACGATGGCCGCCTCGCCGCCATGCGCGGCGATGGTGAGGGCGAGCGCCTGCGCCTCCATGGTGTTGGCCGAGACGATGACGGTGCGCCGGCCTTCCAGCGCGCTGGCGAGGTCGAGCCGCGCCGGGACCGCGGCCGCGGCCGGAATCTCGACCGTGAAGCGCGAGCCCCTGCCCGGTTCGCTCTCGGCGACGATGGTGCCGCCCATCGCGCCGACGATGCGCCGCGAGATGGCGAGGCCGAGGCCGGTTCCGCCGTGCCGGCGCGTCGAGGTGCCGTCGCCCTGCTCGAACTCCTCGAACAGGCGCGCGATGTCCTTGCGCTCGATGCCCGGCCCGGTGTCGGCGACGCCGAAGCGGATGCGGCGCCCGGCCCCGTCGCCGGCCTCGTCGCCGGTCATTCCGACCTCGACCAGCACGCCGCCGGTCTCGGTGAACTTGACCGCGTTGCCGACGATGTTGATGAGCACCTGCCGCAGCCGTCCCGGATCGGCCTCGATCAGCGCCGGCACGTCGGGCGCGACGTGGCAGCCGAGCCCGATGCCCTTGCCGTGGGCGCGCGGCGCGATCAGCTCGACCACGTTCTCCGCCAGCTCGTGCGGACTGACGGGCTGCGGCTCGAGGTCGAAGCGGCCGAACTCGATCTTGGAATAGTCGAGAAGGTCGTCGATCAGCGCCAGCAGCGCGGCGGCCGAGGTCGAGACCGCGGCGACATAGGTGCGCTGTTCCGGCGTCAGCTCGGTCTCGGTCAGGAGATGCGCCATGCCCATGATGCCGTTCATGGGGGTGCGGATCTCGTGGCTGACCGTGGCGAGGAAGCGCGACTTGGCCTCGTTGGCGGCCTCGGCGCGCTCGCGCGCCGAGATCAGCGCCGCCTCCGCGCGCTTGCGGGCGGTGATGTCGCGGGCGATCGCCCGGTGCGAGACGGCGTCGTTCTCCTTGTCGCGCACCGACAGCTCGATCCACGAGAACCAGCGCTCGCCCTCGCGCGTGCGGATGGCCACGTCCGTCGAGGACAGGCACTCGCCGTCGCTGAAGGCGCTGTCCGGCACGATGCCGATGTCGATGCCGAGATCGAGCAGCCGGCGGCCGCAAAGGTCCTCCGGCGCGCGGCCGAGAAGCTCGCACAGGACCCGGTTCGTGTAGACGATCCGGCCCTCGCGGTCGCGATGGACGACGATGTCGCCGAGCGCGTCGGTCAGGCCGCGGGCGCGCTCGTCGCTTTCCTGCAGCTCCCGCATGCGGTCGGCGAGGCGCTCGATCTCCTCGCGGCTGCGCCGCGCCTCCTCGCCGGCCCGGGCGGCGAGGAGGCGCGGCGCAGCCGCGAGG
>JACZJD010000383.1 GCA_014860725.1 Aquamicrobium sp. | reverse complement strand
GCCTCGTGCGGCGACCCCGCGTAGCGCACTGCCATCGCCCTGAGCGCGCGCAGCTCCGCGGCGGTGAGCGCGGCGTCCGGCACCGGCCTCACGCCTTCGGTTTCAGGCCGTCGAGGAAGAGCTGCTCGAGAAAGCGCGCCGCGTCCTCGAACCGGCCCTCGCCGCCGCGCTGCGGCCCCAGCACCGCCCGCACCTGCACGTCGAAATCGGCATAGTGCTGGGTCGTCGCCCAGATCGAGAAGATCAGATGGTAGGGATCGGTGCGGGCGATGCGGCCGGCCATCATCCAGCCGCGGATGATTTTTACCTTCTCGTCGACCAGCGATTTCAGCTCGCCCTCGATCATCGGCATGATGCGCGGCGCGCCCTGCAATATCTCGTTGGCGAAGAGGCGGCTTTCGCGCGGGTAGTCGCGCGCCATCTCCAGCTTGCGGCGGATGTAGGCGCTGAGCTCGGCCAGGGGATCGCCGATGTCGTCCAGCTCCTTCAGCGGCGCGAGCCACGTCTCCAGGAGCCGCTGCATCAGCGTGACGTGGATATCCTCCTTGGAGCGGAAATAGTAGAGCAGGTTCGGCTTCGACATGCCGGCGGCCTCGGCGATCTGGTCGATGGTCGCGCCGCGATAACCGTGCTGCGAGAACACCTCCAGCGCCGCCTCGAGGATGATCTCGCGCTTTTCGGTCTGGATGCGCGTCCGGCGTTTCGGCTTGGCAGCGTCCCGCATGGCCTCCATCTCGCAACCGTCCCTTTCGCCGCCGGTATCGTCATTCTGGCCCAATCGTCTGGACCAGCCGTCCCTTCGCCCGTGGCGCGCGCCGCGGGCCGTGCACCTGCGCTAGTAATCGCTTGACCGCCCGTCTGGCGATGCTAACGTTTGTCCAATCGGTCAAAAATGCGTAGCACGACTGCGCCTGAAGAACCAAGCGTTGGCCGCATAACGAGGGGCACTCGAGAACCGATAAAGGGAAAGGCTTGGTCATGTCCAACAGGCTCAACGTCGCGCCGAACGACCTCAGCGCATTCTGGATGCCGTTCACGGCGAACCGCCAGTTCAAGCAGGCGCCGCGCATGCTCGTCGGCGCGAAGGACATGCACTATACCACGGCCGACGGCCGCAAGGTTCTCGACGGTACCGCTGGCCTGTGGTGCGTCAATGCCGGCCACTGCCGGCCGAAGATCACCGAGGCGATCCAGCGCCAGGCCGCCGAGCTCGACTATGCGCCGGCCTTCCAGATGGGCCATCCCATCGTGTTCGAGCTCGCCAACCGGCTGGTCGACATCGCGCCGGAAGGCATGGACCACGTCTTCTTCACCAATTCGGGCTCCGAATCGGTCGACACCGCGCTCAAGATCGCGCTCGCCTATCATCGCATGCGCGGCGAGGGCTCGCGCTTCCGCCTGATCGGCCGCGAGCGCGGCTATCACGGCGTCAATTTCGGCGGCATCTCCGTCGGCGGCATCGTCGCCAACCGCAAGATGTTCGGCACGCTTCTGACCGGCGTCGACCATCTTCCCCATACGCATCTGCCGGGCAGGAACACGTTCTCGCGCGGCGAGCCGGAGCACGGCGCCGACCTCGCCGAGGAGCTGGAGCGCATCGTGGCGCTGCACGACGCCTCGACCGTGGCGGCCGTGATCGTCGAGCCGGTCGCGGGCTCCACCGGCGTGATCATCCCGCCGAAGGGGTATCTCCAGCGCCTGCGCGAGATTTGCGACAAGCACGGCATCCTTTTGATCTTCGA
>JACZJD010000382.1 GCA_014860725.1 Aquamicrobium sp. | reverse complement strand
ATCAACGTGCCGATCGGCCTGATCGGCGTCGCCGTCGCCGGCCGCGTCCTGCCCGAGATGCCGCCGGCGCCCGTCGGGCGGATCGACTGGCCGGGCTTCGTGCTCGCGGCCGTCGCCTCCGCCGGCATCGTCTTCGGGCTTTCCGTCGTCAGCCTGCCGGCGCTGCCGCCCGCGGTCGGCCTCGCGACGCTCTTCGTCGGCGCGGGAGCCGCCTTCGCCTATGTCCGCCACGCCCGGCGCACGGCGAACCCGATCCTCGACCTGAGGCTGTTCGAGAACCCGGTGCCGCGCATCGCCATCGCCTCGGGGACGCTGTTCCGCATCGGCCTCGGCGCGGTGCCGTTCCTGTTGCCGCTCCTGTTCCAGCTCGGCTTCGGGCTGACGCCCTTCGCCTCGGGCCTCCTGACCTTCGCCAGCGCCATCGGCTCCATCGCGCTGAAGTTCTTCGCCTCGACGGCGCTGCGGCTCATGGGTTTCCGCACCGTGCTGATCGCGACGTCGCTGTCGGGCGCGGCGCTGATGGCGGCCAACGCCTTCTTCACGCCCATGACGCCGCACTGGGTCATCGTCGTGGTGCTGATCGCGGCCGGCTTCACCCGCTCGCTCTACTTCACCGCGAACAACGCGCTGGTCTTCGCCGAGATCGACGACCGGCAGGCGAGCCAGGCGACGGCCATCTCCGCCGTGGCGCAGCAGGTCTCGATCGCGCTCGGCGTCGCCATCGCCGGCATGTTCCTCGAGGCGCACCACCTGATCACGGGCGAGGAAACCGGGCTGTCGGCGTTCTTCATCGCCTTCCTCGGCGTCGCCGCGCTGGCCGCCTGCTCGGTGTTTCCGATCCTCGGGCTGGCGCCGGAGGCGGGACGCGCCGTCTCCGGCCACGGCGGCGTCAGGCAGCCCGGAGAGGGGCCGCACTCAGCCGAGTGAGGCGTCCTCCGCCTCGCCGGCGCGGCCCTTGAAACCCTTGGCGAGGATGTAGAGCTCGACCGATTCCTCGCGCGAGGCCGGCGGCTTGACGTGGTGGACCGAGCGGAAGTTGCGCTTGAGCATGTCGAGCAGCTCGCCCTCGGTGCCGCCCTGGAAGGTCTTGGCGAGGAAGTGGCCGCCGGGCTTCAGCACCTTGACCGCGAAATCGGCCGCCACCTCGGCGAGATGCATGGTGCGGATGTGGTCGGTGCGGCGGTGGCCGGTGGTCGGCGCGGCCATGTCGGAGAGCACGATGTCGGGCGCGGCGCCCAGCGTCTCCATCAGCCGGTCGGGCGCGGCATCGTCGAGGAAATCCATCTGCAGGATGGCCGCGCCCGGAACCGGGTCCATCTCCAGATAGTCGATGCCGACGACCGACGGCGCATCCTCGCGCGACTTCACCCGCGCCGCCGCGACCTGCAGCCAGCCGCCGGGCGCGGCGCCGAGGTCGATCACCTTCTGGCCGGGCTTGAGCAGCCTGTGCTTGTCGTCGATCTCGATCAGCTTGAAGGCGGCGCGGGAGCGGTAGCCTTCCGCCTTCGAGCGGTGGACGTAGGGGTCGTTCAAGTGCCGCTGCAGCCAGCGCCGCGACGACTCCTTCAGGCCGCTCTTCTTCTTGACCCGCGTCGTCAGCGCCCGCGCGCCGCTGCCGCCCCTGCCCGGCTTCTTCATCGCGACGATCCTTCCCGCCGGTTGCGCCGCCACACGCCGTCGTCGGCCATCAGCTCCGACAGCATGCCCTCGCGCAGGCCGCGGTCGGCCACGCGCAGGCGCTGGCTCGGCCAGTGGCGGCGGATCGCCTCGAGGATGGCGCAGCCGGCCAGCACCAGGTCGGCGCGGTCGGCGCCGATGCACGGATTGGCGACACGCTGCTCGAAATCCCACGACAGCAGCCGCGCGATCATGGCGTCGACGTGGTCGTTGTCCATCCACAGCCCGTCGACGCGGCGGCGATCGTAGCGCTCCAGCCCGAGATGGACGCCGGCGAGCGTCGTCACCGTGCCGGAGGTGCCGAGGAGATGGAAGCGCGCGCCGGAGGCCAGATGCGACAGCCGCTCGCGGCCCTCGAAGCGGTCGAGAAGCCGCGCCACCTCGTCCACCATCGCCTCGAACACGGCACGCGTGACGTTGCGGCCGCCGAAGCGCTCGGCGAGCGACACGACGCCGACGGGAAGCGACGTCCACGAGACGATGTGGTTGGCGAGCCGCGGCGTGCGGTGGCGCGAGACGTCGATCAGCGCGATCTCGGACGAGCCGCCGCCGATGTCGAACAGCACCACGCCGTCGGTGCCGCGCTCGACCAGCGGGCCGCAGCCGGACACGGCGAGCCGCGCCTCGGTCTTGCGGTCGATGATCTCGAGCTTGAGGCCGGCCTCCTCCTCGACGCGGGCGAGGAAGTCGGCGCCGTTCTCGGCCGCGCGGCAGGCCTCGGTGGCGATGAGGCGCGCCTTGCGCACCCTGCGCGTGCCGAGCTTGTCGGCGCACACCTTCAGCGCCTCGACGGCGCGGTCCATGGCCGGCTGGCCGAGCCGGCCGGTCGAGGCGAGCCCTTCGCCGAGCCGCACGATGCGCGAGAAGGCGTCGATGACGCGGAACTGGCCCGGCCGGCCGGGCACCGCGACGAGAAGCCGGCAGTTGTTGGTGCCGAG
>JACZJD010000381.1 GCA_014860725.1 Aquamicrobium sp. | reverse complement strand
ATCGAGGCCGCCGACGCGGGCGGCGGCGGTGTGCAGCACGGCGAAGCCGTTCCACTCCTCGGTGACGGCGCCGGCATCGGCGGCGATCTTCGCCGCGAGCGCCAGCACGGCCGCGCCGTCGGTGCGCGCGAGCGCCCCCTGGCCGACGATGACGAGCGGGCGCCGCGCGTTCTTCAGCACCGAATGGAACCGGATGCCGCCCTCGGCGAGCTGGGCCAGCGTCTCGGGGCCGGAGCCGAGCGCCTCGTAGCCGTAGCGCAGGTCGCCGACCTCGCTGATGACGCCGATGGGCAGGCCGGTCCTCAGCCACTGCTTGCGGATGCGCGCGTTGAGCACCGAAGCCTCGAAGCGTGGGTTCGCGCCGACGATCAGGATGGCGTCGGCTTCCTCGATACCCTCGATGGTCGGGTTGAAGATGTAGCTGGCGCGCCCCTTCGCGGGGTCGAGCGCCGCGCCGTCCTGGCGGCAGTCGATGTTCTGCGAGCCCAGCGAGGCCATCAGCAGCTTGAGCGCGTACATCTCCTCGACGGTGGCGAGATCGCCGGCGATGGCGCCGATCCTGTCGCCGCTCGTCTTCGAGACCGCGTCCCCGATCATGGCGAAGGCCTCGGCCCAGCTCGCGGCCTGGAGGCGGCCGTCGCGGCGGACATAGGGGCGGTCGAGGCGCTGCGTCCTGAGGCCGTCCCAGATGAAGCGGGTCTTGTCGGAGATCCACTCCTCGTTCACGGCCTCGTTGATGCGCGGCAGGATGCGCATGACCTCGCGGCCGCGGGTGTCGACGCGGATCGCCGAGCCGACGGCGTCCATGACGTCGATGGATTCGGTCTTGGTCAGCTCCCACGGCCGCGCCTGGAAGGCGTAGGGCCGCGCGGTCAGCGCGCCGACCGGGCACAGGTCGATGACATTGCCCTGAAGCTCG
The DNA here is from genome assembly GCA_014860725.1 of Aquamicrobium sp. The sequence goes on along the minus strand of JACZJD010000381.1, from coordinate 824 downwards.
GACGTCATGGCCTGCTCGAGATAGGTGGTGATCTCGGCATCCTCGCCGCGGCCGATCATGCCGAGCTCGGAGATGCCGGCGACCTCGGTGGTGAAGCGGACGCAGCGCGTGCAGTAGATGCAGCGCGTCATGATCGTCTTGACGAGCGGGCCGATATATTTGTCCTCGACCGCGCGCTTGTTTTCCTGGAAGCGCGAGGCGTCGACGCCGAAGGCCATCGCCTGGTCCTGGAGGTCGCATTCGCCGCCCTGGTCGCAGATCGGGCAGTCGAGCGGGTGGTTGATGAGCAGGAACTCCATCACCCCCTCGCGGGCCTTCTTGACCATCGGGGTGTTGGTGAACATCTCCGGCACTTCGCCGTTGGGGCCGGGGCGCAGGTCGCGCACGCCCATGGCGCAGGACGCCTGCGGCTTGGGCGGGCCGCCCTTCACCTCGACTAGGCACATGCGGCAGTTGCCGGCAATGGACAGGCGCTCGTGGAAGCAGAAGCGCGGCACTTCCGCGCCGGCCGCCTCAGCCGCCTGCAACAGCGTGTAGTGATCGGGAACCTCGATCTCCTTGCCGTCGACCTTCAGTCTAGCCATGTTGCCTCAACTCCGCGGAACCCGCTTCATCCTTCAAGGGCGCTCGGCCCGTATCCCCTAGCCGCCGGCCGAAAGCCTGCCTGCCTGCCCGATCCAGTCGTCGCGGCCGATGCGGCCGGCAAAGCCCAGATGCTCGTCGAGCCACGCCACCTCGTCCCCGCCCAGCGCCGCGATCTGCGCATATGTCCAGATGCCGAGACCGTTCAGCACCTTCTCCAGCTTCGGCCCGATGCCCGAAAT
>JACZJD010000380.1 GCA_014860725.1 Aquamicrobium sp. | reverse complement strand
TCATCCTGCTCGTCTGGGTCGCCATCGGCCGGCGCGAGGCGGTGGTGGTGGCCGTGGTCATCCCCGTCACCATCCTGCTGACGCTCTTCGCCTCCTGGGCGATGGGCTACACGTTGAACCGCGTGTCGCTGTTCGCGCTGATCTTCTCCATCGGCATCCTGGTCGACGACGCCATCGTCGTCATCTAGAACATCGCCCGCCACTGGGGCATGGGCGACGGCCGCCCGGTCTATGTCCGCGACGTCGCGACCGTCGCCTTCGCCGCCGATGTCGGGGAGGCGCTGGTCTCGACCGTCACGCGCGGCGAGGACGGCGGCATCGTCCGCGTGCCGGCGGTGACGCTGGCCGTGGCCAAGCGCGCCGGCTCCAACGCCGTCACCGTGGCCGAGACGATCCTGCACCGGGTGGCCGCGCTCGAAGGCTCGCTGATCCCGCACGAGATCGCCGTCGAGGTGACGCGCGACTACGGCGAGACCGCGAACGAGAAGGCCAACGAGCTCCTGTTCCATCTCGGCCTCGCCACGATCTCGATCATCCTGCTCGTCTGGGTCGCCATCGGCCGGCGCGAGGCGGTGGTGGTGGCCGTGGTCATCCCCGTCACCATCCTGCTCACCCTCTTCGCCTCGTGGACGATGGGCTATACGCTCAACCGCGTCTCGCTGTTCGCGCTGATCTTCTCCATCGGCATCCTGGTCGACGACGCCATCGTCGTCATCGAGAACATCGCCCGCCACTGGGGCATGGGCGACGGCCGCAACCGCAGGACGGCGGCCATCGAGGCCGTGGCCGAAGTCGGCAACCCGACCATCGTCGCGACGCTGACCGTGGTGGCGGCGCTTCTGCCGATGCTGTTCGTGTCGGGCATGATGGGCCCCTATATGAGCCCGATCCCGGCCAACGCCTCGGCGGCGATGATCTTCTCCTTCTTCGTCGCCGTCATGGTGACGCCGTGGCTGATGCTGAAGGTGGCGGGCAAGGCTGCCGTCCACGGCCATGGCGACCATGCGCAGGGCGGCGCGCTCGGGCGCCTCTATGCCGCCGCCGCCCGCCCGGTGCTGGCCTCGAAGGGCAGAAGCTGGCTGTTCCTGCTCGCCGTTGGCGTGCTGACGCTGGGGTCGCTGGCGCTGTTCTACACCAGGGACGTGACCGTCAAGCTGCTGCCCTTCGACAACAAGTCGGAGCTTGCCGTCACCATCGATCTGCCGGAAGGCTCCTCGGTCGAGGCGACGGACGCGGTGGCGCAGCGGATAGCGGCGATCGTGCTCGATATGGACGAGGTCAGGTCGGTCCAGACCCATGCCGGGGCGGCGGCACCCTTCAACTTCAACGGGCTGGTGCGGCACTATTTCTACCGCACCGAGCCGCAGACGGGCGACGTCGCGGTCAACCTGAAGCCGAAGGGCGAGCGCACCCGCGCCAGCCACGCCGTCGCCCTCGACATCCGCGCGCGCATCGCGGCCGCCGCGATGCCGGACGGCACGGTGCTCAAGGTGGTCGAGCCGCCGCCCGGCCCACCGGTGATGGCGACGCTTCTGGCCGAAATCTACGGTCCGGACGCGGCGACGCGGCGCGCGGTCGCCGCACGGGTCGAGGCCGCGTTCCGCTCCGTGCCCTATATCGTCGACGTCGACAATTCCTACGGCGTCGCCGCGCGGCGGCTCAGGGCCACCGTCTCCACCGACGACCTCGAATTCTTCGGGGTCGAGGAAAGCGACGTGCTCGACACCGTCGCCATCCTCAACGGCGGCATGACGGTCGGCTACTCGCATCGCGGCGAGGGCCGGCAGCCGATCCCGATCCGCATCGAACGGCCGAAGGGCGAGCGCCGGCTCGACGAGCGCTTCCTGACGACGCCGATCCCCGCCAACGTGCTGCCCGGCGACCGGGGGGTGGTCGAGCTGGGCGACGTGGTGCGTGTGGCGGAAGAACGGTCCTCCTTGCCGGTCTTCCGCCGCAACGGCCGCGCCGCCGAGATGGTCACGGCCGAGCTCGCCGGCGATTTCGAGGCCCCGCTCTACGGCATGATCGCGGTGCAGGCCGCCATCGACGCCGAGGACTGGGGCGACCTGCCGAAGCCCGCGATCTCGCTCTACGGCCAGCCGCAGGACGAGCGCGCGCCGACGCTCTTGTGGGAAGGCGAGTGGGAGGTCACCTGGGTGACGTTCCGCGACATGGGCGCGGCGTTCATGGTGGCGCTTCTCGGCATCTACATCCTCGTCGTCGCGCAGTTCGGCTCGTTCAAGGTGCCGCTGGTCATCCTGACGCCGATCCCGCTGACCTTCATCGGCATCCTCGGCGGCCACTGGCTGTTTTCCGCGCCGTTCTCGGCCACCTCGATGATCGGCTTCATCGCGCTCGCCGGCATCATCGTGCGCAACTCGATCCTGCTGGTCGACTTCATCCGCCACACCGACCCGGCCGGCCGGCCGCTGACGGACATCCTGATCGAGGCCGGCTCGATCCGCTTCAAGCCGATCCTGCTTACCGCGCTCGCGGCGATGATCGGCGCGGCGGTGATCCTCGCCGACCCGATCTTCCAGGGGCTGGCGATCTCGCTGCTGTTCGGGCTCGCCTCCTCGACGCTGCTGACGGTGCTGGTGATTCCGGCGATCTACCGGGTGCTGAGAACCTGAGAGCGTCCCCCCAGGCGCTCCCGGGAGCCGGCCCGGCGCGGGAAACTGCGCCGGGCCGCGCATTCGGGGCAGATCTTCGGGCCGCCCGTTCGGGCTGGGGGGCTTGGCGAAAGCCCTTCGTTGCGCTTTAGTGAGCCGGGATCCCCTTTGGAGGAGGGGGATGGAGGAGCAGGTTTGGCTATCGATATCCTGATCGCCGAGGATGAACCGAGCATTCTCGAGGCGCTGACCTTCGTCATGCGAAGGGCGGGCTGGACGGTTCAGACGGTGACCGACGGCGAGGCCGTGATGAGCGCCGTGCGCCGCGAGGCGCCGCGCGTGCTCGTGCTCGACATCATGCTGCCCAAGCGCTCCGGCTTCGAGGTGCTGAAGCAGATCCGCGCCAACGAGGCGACCCGGGCGCTGCCCGTGCTGGTGCTGACAGCCAAGGGCCAGCAGCAGGACCGCCGCATCGCCGAGGAGCTGGGCGCCGACAGCTTCGTCACCAAGCCCTACTCCAACGCCGAGGTCGTCGACGCCGTGCGCGCCCTGCTCGACGAGGGCGCGGCGCTGGAACGGCAATGACGGCGCGCAAGCCGGTGCTGCAATCGGGCCGGAGGTCGGCCCGAAGATCGGCAGCGCCATGACCCGCCGCAAGCTCGTCGCCGCCGCGCTGTTCTTCACCGCCTTCGGCGCGCTCGCCTACATGCCGCCGCTGGTGCTGCTCTTCCGCCTCGACATCCGCATCCTCGGCGTGCCGATCGAGACGGTCTACGTCTTCGTGCTGTGGATCGCGCTCGTCGCGGGCGCGCGCTGGTTCAGCCGCGTCCGGCCCGACGACCGGCCGCCGCCCGGCAAGCTGCCGGAGAATTTCCCGGGGGCGGGGCCGTGACGCTGACCGCCGACCTCGTCATCACCACGGCCGTGGCCTATGTCGGGCTGCTGTTCCTCGTCGCCTTCCTCGGCGACCGCCACACGCGAAGCCGGGACGGCGGCTTCCTGCGCTCGCCCTTCGTCTATACGCTGTCGATCTCGGTCTACTGCACGAGCTGGACCTTCTACGGCGCGGTCGGCTCGGCCGCGCGCAACGGGCTGGAGTTCGTCACCATCTATCTCGGGCCGACGCTGGTGTTCATCGGCTGGTGGTTCATCCTGCGCCGGCTGGTGCGCATCAGCCACGACCAGCGCATCACCTCCATCGCCGACCTCCTGTCGTCGCGCTTCGGCAAGTCGAACCGGCTCGCCGTCCTCGTCACGGTGCTGGCGGTCATCGCGATCGCGCCCTACATCGCGCTCCAGCTCAAGGCCGTCACCTCCTCCATCGAGGCCATCGCCGGCTCGTCCGAGTTCGGCCGCGGCAGCATCGAGGGCTGGGACGAGGTCGGTCTCGCCTTCGGCGTCGCCGCCGGCATGGCCCTCTTCACCATCCTGTTCGGCACCCGGAACGTCGACGCCAAGGAGCAGCATCACGGCGTGGTCGCGGCCATCGCGCTCGAGGCGGTGGTCAAGCTCACCGCGCTGATCGCGGTCGGGCTTTCCGTGCTCTATATCGGCGGTGGCTTCGAGGCGATCTACACCCGCGCGGCCGAGGCGGGATTGTCGATCCACGCCACCGAGACCTTCGGCGACCGCTGGGTCGCCTCGATGCTCTTGGCGGCGGCCGCCATCATCTGCCTGCCGCGCCAGTTCCAGGTCACGGTGGTCGAGAACTCCGACGAAAGCCACCTGCGCACCGCGAGCTGGGCCTTCCCGGCCTACATGCTGGCGATGAGCCTGTTCATCGTGCCGATCGCGCTCTACGGCCTGACCGTGATGCCGGCCGGCTCCAACCCGGACATGTTCACGCTGACCCTGCCGCTGGCGGGCGGGCACGACGGGCTGGCGCTGTTCGCCTTCATCGGCGGCTTCTCCTCCGCGACGTCGATGATCATCCTCGAATCCATCGCGCTGTCGATCATGGTGTAGAACCACATCGTGGTGCCGATCATGCTGCGGCTGACCGCCAACGAGGGCATCGGCGACGGGCAGGGCGTGCGCCGGCTGATCCTCAACGCCCGGCGGCTGTCCATCGTGCTGATCCTGTTCCTCGGCTTCAGCTACTTCTACCTCACCCGCGGGTCGGACGCGCTCGCGCCCATCGGGCTGATCTCGTTCACCGGCGTGGCGCAGTTCCTGCCGGCGATCCTCGCGGCGCTGTTCTGGCGCGACGCCTCGGCCAAGGCGGCGATCGCCGCGATCTCGATCGGCTTCCTCGTCTGGGTGTGGTCGAGCTTCATGCCGTCCTTCGCCTCGTCGTCGCCGGCGGTCGCTGCCATCATGGCAGAGGGGCCGTTCGGCATCTCGTGGCTGAGGCCGCAGGCGCTGTTCGGCCTCGAACGGCTCGATCCCCTGGCGCACGCCGTGTTCTGGAGCCTGTTCCTCAACACCTCGGTGCTGATCCTCGGCTCGCTGGTCTCCAGCCAGTCGGCGCTGGAGCACGTGCAGGCGGCGCTGTTCCTCAACGTGTTCCGCAAGGCGGCGGGCGAGGCCTCGTCGCTGCGCGGCTCGGCCACGGCCGACGACCTCTTCCTGGTCGCGCGCCGGGTGCTCGGCCACCAGCGCGCCGTGGACCTGTTCTCCGAGGAGGCGAAGCAGGCCGGCATGCCGTGGACGAGCCTCGCGCCGAGCCCCGCCTTCATCCACCGGCTGGAGCGCGAGCTCGCCGGTTCGGTCGGCGCCGCCTCGGCGCATGTCATGCTGTCCAAGGTGGTCTCCGGCGATGCGGTGTCGCTGGAGGAGGTGATGCAGATGGCCGACGAGACCCAGCAGGCCATCGAGCATTCGCAGGCGCTAGAGCGCGCCTCGGCGCAGCTTCGCGCCACCGCCGAGAAGCTGGAGGCCGCCAACCACCAGCTGCGCAAGGTCGATCTGCAGAAGGACGAGTTTTTAAGCCAGGTCAGCCACGAGGTGCGCACGCCGATGACGGCGATCCGCGCCTTCTCCGAAATCCTGCTGACGGAGGACGACCTCGACGAGCAGGCGCGGCGCAAGTTCATCAACACCATCCACAAGGAGAGCCTGCGGCTGACCTCGCTGCTCGACGAGATCCTCGACCTGTCGGCGCTCGAGCGCGGCGAGCGCGTGTGGGAGAACCGGCCCATCGACGCCGAGGAAGCGCTCGACCAGGCGGTGCACGTCTGCGACGCGCTGGCGCGCCAGAGCGGTACGACGATGCGCATGGGCCCGCGCGCCGAGACGGCGCTGGTGTCGGCCGATCCCGACCGGCTCGGCCAGGTGCTGATCAACCTCATCTCCAACGCCATCAAGTATAACGGCGCCAGCCAGCCCAAGGTGACGGTGCGCTCGCGCATCGAGGGCCGCAACTATGTCGTCGAAGTCGCCGACAACGGCGTCGGCATCCCCGAGGAGGAGCGGCCGCGCATCTTCGACAAGTTCTATCGCGGCCGCCAGGGCGAGGCCGCCACCTATGCCGGCGCCGGCCTCGGCCTGCCGATCAGCCGCGAGATCGTGACGCGCATGAAGGGCAGGCTGGAATTCGTGCCGGGCGTCGAGCACGGCGCCTGCTTCCGCGTGACGCTGCCGCTCCTTCCCGGCCAGCCGGCCGAGGCGCGCCGCCGGCAGCACGACACGGCATAGGCTTGCGCGGCCGCAAGGAATGTCAGCCCTTGGCGCTGGCCTTCGCGCGCTCGATCGCCTCGACGATCATCTGCCGCGCCTCCTCGGGGCCGCGCCAGTCGCCGATCTTGACCCACTTGCCGGGTTCCAGATCCTTGTAGTGCTCGAAGAAGTGCTCGATCTGCTTGAGGGTGATCTCCGGCAGGTCGGAATGGCTGTGGACGTTCTCGTAGCGCCGGGAGAGATGCGGCGAGGGCACGGCGATGACCTTCTCGTCCTTGCCGGCATTGTCCTCCATCACCAGCACGCCGATCGGCCGCACGTTGATGACGCAGCCCGGCACGAGCTGGCGCGTGTTGCAGACGAGCACGTCGATCGGGTCGCCGTCCTCGGACAGCGTGTGCGGCACGAAGCCGTAATTCCCGGGATAGTGCATCGGCGTGTAGAGGAAGCGGTCGACGACGAGCGTGCCGGCCTCCTTGTCCATCTCGTACTTGATCGGCTGGCCGCCGACCGGCACCTCGATGATGACGTTGATGTCGTGGGGCGGGTTCGTGCCTATGGCGATGGCGTCGATGCGCATGGGTGCGTTCCTGGTGCTTGGGCCCGGTGCTCGGGCCCTGGTGCTTGGGGGGAGCGTTCGCGGCCGCCGATATACCGGACGCGGCGATATGGCAATGCACAACGCGGTGTGAGGGTCGGGAACGCGGCGCGGCCTGCAATCCCGGGCCGGTCAGTCCCAGACGAAGGCGACCTTGCGCAGCGCGTGCGCGTCGAACACCTCGACGCCTTCGGCGACGTCGCGGCCGCCGGCCCCGGCATAGAAGCGGGTGGCGTTGACGTTCTCCTCCAGCGCCCAGACGACGAGGCCGGAGAAGCCGTGCGCGGCGAGCTTGTCGCGCGCGGCCGCGAACAGGCGCGAGCCGAGGCCGATGCCCTGATATTCGGGCTTGATGTAGAGCTCGTAGATCTCGCCTTCCTGCGGCAGCTCGCGGGCGCGGTTGCGCCCGAGCGTGGCGTAGCCGACCACGTCGCCGCCGATCTCGATCACCAGCACGCTCGCGGCGCGGCGGATGGCCGAGGCCCACCACGCCTGCCCGCGCCGGCCGATCATCGCCCTGAGCGCGCGGAACGGGATGATGCCGCCATAGGCGCCCTGCCACGATTCGGCGTGCACGTCGGCGATCGCGCCCGCGTCGCGCGGCTCGGCCTTCCGGATGTCGATCGTCAACGTATTCATGATTTGTTAACCATAGACCCGAGGCAGGCATGCGGGCAAGCCGCGCCGTGCGCCGGCGGGCGTTTCTCACAGCCGGCCGGATCGGGCCTTTATGGCGGGCTCAGATCTCGACGACGTGGTCGTCGAGCTCGTTGGGGTTGCGGACGCCGCCGGGGAAGTGCTGCGCCAGCAGCGCGCCGGCCTTGTCGATGCCGTCGGCAAGGCCCTCTGTCAGGCGGCCGGCCTCGGCGGCCGCGACGATGCGGGCGACGATGGCGTCCCAGTCGCCCTGCGCCACCTGGTCGTCGATGCCGGCATCGGCGATCACCGTCGCATATCGTTCCGCCAGCGAAACGAAAATCAGGATGCCCGTGCGCTTCTCGGTGAGGTGCACGTTGTGGGCGAGGAACTGCCGCACGGCGTTGTCGTGGGCGCGGCGATAGCGCAGCCGCCGCGGCGCGAGGCGGATGGCGAGGCCCGGGGTGAAGCGCAGCACCAGAAGTGCGGCGGCCAGGGCGGCGAGCTGGCAGAGGACGAAGCCGAGATGGCCGATGGCGAACCAGCTCCGGTCCAGCCACAGCGCGACGGCGACGCTGGCCACCATCACGCCGGTCGCCAGCATGAAGGCGGCGGGGAAGAAGTAGCGGCCGCTCGCGCGCGCGACCACGCAGTAGATCTCGCCCCGCGTCGCAGCCTCTGCGGCGCGGATGCGGTTGGCAAGGGCCAGATGGTCCTGCGGTGTCAGCGAGTGGGTCATATGCGCGTTCTCCCGAATTCTACCAGCCGCCCGAGGCGCCGCCGCCGCCGGACGATCCGCC
>JACZJD010000379.1 GCA_014860725.1 Aquamicrobium sp. | reverse complement strand
CTTTCGGGCCGCCTCGGCCTGCGCTGGAACGGCGAGATCGCCGGCCACAGCGTCTGGAGCGACCTCTATGCGCGCGCCGCCACCGAGGTCACGCTGCTCGAGGACGGCGTCTTCCGGCGGCTGCCCGGCTGGGCCACGCTGAACTTCGCCTTCGGCGGCGCGTTCGGCGACGGCGACAGGTTCCGCTACGGCGTCAATTTCGGCAACATCCTGAACAAGGAGTACCGTTCCTCCTTCGAGGAGATTCCGGGAACCGGCCGTAGCGTCGAGGTCTCGCTGCGGATGATCTTCTGACGGCAACGACGACCGTAAAAAGGGGTGCAGCCGGCGCGCCGTCGCCGCCTGCGCCCCTTCGCGCGTCAGCCGTCCATGAACGACGGAGCGAAGAAAAGGCCTTGAAGAATGCGCGCGGTCCGCTAGGCTGATTAGGAAGGTGCCGTAACGTAAGGTGACGGCAAGCGATGTCCAAGGCCTATGAGGCGATCATGACCCAGGACACCCAACAGTCGTCCGTCGCAGCCGACCCTTCACCGCGCGGGGCAAGGCGCAGGGAACTCCTGACGTTCCTCATCCTCGCCTTCGGCATCTGGCCGGTCGTCGCCGTCGGCGTGGTCGGCGGCTACGGCTTCCTCGTCTGGATGTGGCAGATCATCTTCGGTCCGCCCGGCCCGCCGGGAGGGTAGGCCGATGCGGGAGGCATCCAAACTCAGCCGCCGGGCGATACTCACCGGAGCCGTTCCGCCCCGGCATCACATTTCCAGCGCCGTCGTGGTCGTGCTGCCCGCGCGCCGCGAGGACGTGCGCGCGCGACTTGTCCGCATGCCGGGCGTCGAGGTGCATGCCGGCGAGGGCAGCAGGCTGGTGCTGACGATCGAGGGGCCGACCAGCGGCATGCTGGGCGAGACGCTCGCCGACATCTCGCTCATGGACGGCGTGATCTCGGCGAACATGGTGTTCGAGCATATCGAGGAAGCGGAGGCCCGGGAGGAATGAAGCCAGGCATCAACCGTCGAGACCTGCTCAAGGCGCACGCCGCAGCGCTTGCGGCCGCATCCGCCGGCATCTCCCTGCCGGCCGCGGCCCAGCCGGTGGCCGGCGGCGTCGAGGCGCTCGAGATCAAATGGTCGAAGGCGCCGTGCCGCTTCTGCGGCACCGGCTGCGGCGTCATGGTCGGCGTCAAGGACGGCCATGTCGTGGCCACGCACGGCGACATGCAGGCCGAGGTCAACCGCGGCCTCAACTGCGTGAAGGGCTATTTCCTCTCCAAGATCATGTATGGCGAGGACCGCCTGACGACGCCGCTGGTGCGCAAGCGCGGCGGCGTCTACGACAAGGACGGCGAGTTCGAGCCGGTGTCGTGGGACGAGGCCTTCGACCTGATGGCCGAGAAGCTGAAGCAGGTGCTGCGCGACAAGGGGCCCGAGGCCGTCGGCATGTTCGGCTCCGGCCAGTGGACCATCTTCGAGGGCTACGCGGCGACCAAGCTGATGCGGGCGGGCTTCCGCTCGAACAATCTCGACCCCAACGCCCGCCACTGCATGGCCTCGGCGGCGGTCGCCTTCATGCGCGCCTTCGGCATGGACGAGCCGATGGGCTGCTACGACGATTTCGAGCATGCCGACGCCTTCGTGCTGTGGGGCTCGAACATGGCCGAGATGCACCCGATCCTGTGGACGCGGGTGGCGGACAGGCGGCTCGGCCATCCGCATGTGCGCTGCGCGGTGCTGTCGACCTTCACCCATCGGTCGATGGATCTGGCCGACATCCCGATCGTGTTCAAGCCGGGCACGGACCTTGCGATCCTCAACTACATCGCCAACCACATCATCGAGACCGGCCGGGTCGACGAGCAATTCGTCAACGACCACACCGTGTTCATGCGCGGCCAGACCGACATCGGCTACGGCTTGCGGCCCGACAACCCGGTCGAGCTCCGGGCGGCGGGCGCGGCCGATCCCGGCAAGATGGAGCCGATCGACTTCGAGGCGTTCAAGGCGCAGGTCGCCGACTACACGCTCGACAGGGTGTCGCAGCTTTCGGGCGTCGAGCCCGGCTTCCTGCGCGAGCTCGCCGAGCTCTACGCGCGGCCCGACGTCAAGGTGATGTCGCTGTGGACCATGGGCTTCAACCAGCACGTCCGCGGCGTGTGGGCCAACCACATGGTCTACAACCTGCACCTCCTGACCGGGAAGATTTCCGAGCCGGGCAACAGCCCGTTCTCGCTGACCGGCCAGCCCTCGGCCTGCGGCACGGCGCGCGAGGTCGGCACCTTCGCCCATCGCCTGCCGGCCGACATGGTCGTCACCAACCCCGAGCACCGCGCCCATACCGAGGAGGTCTGGCGGCTGCCGCACGGCCTGCTGCCGGACAAGCCCGGATTCCATGCCGTGCAGCAGGACCGCATGCTGCGCGACGGCAAGCTCAATTTCTACTGGGTGCAGGTCAACAACAACGTCCAGGCCGCGCCGAACAGCGGCAACGAGACCTATCCCGGCTATCGCAACCCGGACAATTTCGTCGTCGTGTCGGAAGCCTATCCGACGGTGACCGCGCTGTCGGCCGACGTCATCCTGCCCGCGGCGATGTGGGTGGAGAAGGAAGGCGCCTACGGCAATGCCGAGCGGCGCACCCATGTGTGGCATCAGCTCGTGCAGGCCGGCGGCGAGGCGCGCTCCGACATGTGGCAGATGGTGGAGTTCTCCAAGCGCTTCACCACGGACGAGGTGTGGCCGGCCGACATTCTCGACGCCAACCCCGACTATCGCGGCAAGACGCTGTTCGACGTGCTGTTCAGGAACGGCAAGGTCGACCGCTTCCCGCTGTCCGAGCTCGACCCCGAATACGCCAACGACGAGGCGCACCATTTCGGCTTCTACATCCAGAAGGGCATGTTCGAGGAATATGCCGAGTTCGGCCGCGGCCACGGCCACGACCTCGCGCCCTACGACAGCTACCACGAGAACCGCGGCCTGCGCTGGCCGGTGGTGGACGGGCAGGAGACGCGCTGGCGCTACCGCGAGGGCTACGACCCCTATGTGAAGCCGGGCGAGGGGGTGAAGTTCTACGGCAGGCCGGACGGCAGGGCCGTCATCCTCTCCGTGCCCTACGAGCCGCCGGCCGAGAGCCCCGACGAGGAATACGACGTCTGGCTGGTGACGGGCCGGGTGCTGGAGCACTGGCATTCCGGCTCGATGACCATGCGGGTGCCGGAGCTCTACAAGGCGTTCCCGGGCGCCGTCTGCTACATGAACGCGGACGATGCGCGCCGGCGTGGCATCAACCAGGGCGCCGAGGTGCGCGTCGTCTCGCGGCGCGGCGAGATCCGCGTGCGCGTCGAGACGCGCGGGCGCAACAGGATGCCGCGTGGCGTGGTCTTCGTGCCGTGGTTCGATGCCAGCCGCCTCATCAACAAGGTCACGCTCGACGCGACGGACCCCATCTCCAAGCAGTCGGATTTCAAGAAATGCGCGGTCAAGATCGCTCTCGCCTGACGCGCGTTCCGCGCATCGCCCTCGCCGCCGGGCTGCTCGCCGCCGCAGGCACGGCGGCGCTGGCCCAGATGTCGGCGCAGATCGTGCCGCCGCTGACGGGCGCGAGCCCGCCGATGGAGAACGTGCCCGCCCAGCCGATCCCGCGCTGGGTGGTCGACGACGTCCGCCAGATGCGTGCCTATCCGGAGCAGCCGCCGGTCATCCCGCATTCGATCGAGGGCTACCAGCTCTCGGTCAACACCAACCGCTGCATGAGCTGCCACAAGCGCGAGTTCACGCAGGGCTCCGGCGCGCCGATGATCAGCGTCACCCACTATATGGACCGGGAAGGCCAGATGCTCGCGGACGTGTCGCCGCGCCGCTATTTCTGCACCGCATGCCACGTGCCGCAGGCCGACGCGCCGGCGCTCGTGGGCAACAGCTTCGTCGACATGAGCGAGCTCGGCGTCGGTCACGCCGGGGATCAGTAGGATGTGGGCGTGGATCAAGGCGCTCGCGCTGCGGGCGTGGGCCCTCCTGTCCGCACCGGCGGCCACGCTCAGCCTCGGCTTTCTGACGCTCGGCGGCTTCCTCGGCGGCGTGATCTTCTGGGGCGCGTTCAACACCGCGCTGGAGGTGACCAACACCGAGGAGTTCTGCATCTCGTGCCACGAGATGGAAGCGAACGTCTACGAGGAGCTGACGCGGACGGTGCATTTCTCCAACCGCTCCGGCGTGCGGGCGTCGTGCCCCGACTGCCACGTGCCACACGAGTGGACCGACAAGATCGCGCGCAAGATGCAGGCCTCGAAGGAGGTGTGGGGCAAGATTTTCGGCACCATCAATACGCGGCAGAAGTTCCTGGAGAAACGGCTGGAGCTCGCCCAGCACGAATGGGCGCGGCTGAAGGCCAACGACAGCCTCGAATGCCGCAACTGCCATTCCTCGGTGGCGATGGACCTGTCGCGGCAGGCCCCGCGCGCCGCCGAGATCCACACGCGCTACCTGCTT
>JACZJD010000378.1 GCA_014860725.1 Aquamicrobium sp. | reverse complement strand
GCCAAATGTAAACTATGGTTGTCATTCCGTCAATGACGGACGCATCAACCCATCCGCTCCGAAGCATAACTTCCCGGGCTTGGCGGGAAGACCACGGTGCGGTTGCCGTTGATGAAGGTGCGGTGGTGGATGTGGGCGTGGATGGCGCGGCCCAGCACCAGGCTCTCCACGTCGCGGCCGAGCGAGACGTAGTCCTCGGTGCTCTGGGCGTGGCTGACGCGCACCGTGTCCTGCTCGATGATGGGGCCTTCGTCGAGGTCGGCGGTGACGTAGTGCGCCGTCGCACCGATCAGCTTCACGCCGCGCCGGTAGGCCTGCTTGTAGGGGTTGGCGCCCTTGAAGCTCGGCAGGAACGAGTGGTGGATGTTGATGATCCGGCCCGACAGCGCGGCGCAGAAGCTGTCCGACAGCACCTGCATGTAGCGGGCGAGCACCACCAGCTCCGCGCCCGTCTCCCCGACCAGCGCCATCAGCCGCGCCTCGGCCTCGGGCTTGTTGTCGGCGTTCACCTCGATCAGGTGGAAGGGGATGCCGTGGCCCTCGACGAAGGCGCGGTAGTCGGCATGGTTGGAGACCACGGCGACCACGTCCATCTTCAGCGCGCCGATGCGCCAGCGGTAGAGCAGGTCGTTGAGGCAGTGGCCGAAGCGCGACACCATGATGACGACCTTCATCCGCGCCGCGTCGTCGTGGAAGGTGGCGTCCATGCCGAAGGTCTCGGCCGTCGCGCTGAAACCGTCCGCCAGCGCGTCGCGGCCCCTGCCTTCCTCCGAGATGAAGCCGATGCGCATGAAGAACATGCCGGTCTCGAGATCGTCGAACTGGGCCGAATCGATGATGTTGCAGCCGTTCTGCGCCAGATAGGTGGTGATGGCGGCGACGATGCCGCGGCGCGAGCGGCAGCTGACGGTGAGCGTGTAGGTCTTCATGGCGTGTTCCCGCGGATCGCGCAGCGGGCAGGAGGCTGCCGCAGGCCGGCCCGGGCCGGCCCGCGGGGGCGGGAGGACGGCCCCCCTCCGTGCGCGCCATCCTCCTATGCCCGTTCGCCCGCCGGGGCAACCGCAGGAGCGGCTTTCCATGTCGCCTTTGGCATCGGTCCCGGCGTTGCCGCGGCGTTGGCGGGTCGAAGCGCCCCCCGCATGTGCTAGAAGAAGGCGACTCGGCGCAACGGACGGGGTTGTCATGACGCAGGACCAGGAAGGACCGACGGCGGAGCCCGGACCGCGCCCGGGCGGGAGGCCCGACCTGTCGCGGCTTGCCGGCAAGGACTGGGCGCGCGAGGCGGTGCGGCTGATCGAGGCGGAAGGGAGGCGCACCGCCGACACGCATCTCATCGCGCTGCCGCTGCCGATCTTCCCCGGCATCGACATCTACCTCAAGGACGAATCCGTCCACCCGACCGGCAGCCTCAAGCACCGGCTGGCGCGCTCGCTCATCCTCTACGGCATCTGCAGCGGCGCCATCGGCAAGGGCACGGTGCTGGTCGAGGCCTCGTCCGGCTCGACCGCGGTGTCGGAGGCCTATTACGCGCGCCTGCTCGGGTTGCCCTTCTACGCCGTGCTGCCGCGCGGCACGAGCCGCAGCAAGATCGAGGCGATCCTGCAGCATGGCGGGCGCTGCCATTTCGTCGACGAGCCGGGCGCGATCTACGACGAGGCGCGCGGCTTCGCGGCCGCGAACGACGGCTACTACCTCGACCAGTTCACCTATGCCGAGCGCGTCACCGACTGGCGCGGCAACAACAACATCGCCGAGTCGATCTTCCGCCAGATGTCGCTCGAGCATCACCGCGAGCCGCGCTGGATCGTCATGTCGGCCGGCACCGGCGGCACCTCGGCCACCATCGGCCGCTACATCCTCTATCGCGGCTTCGCCACGCGGCTCTGCGTCGCCGACCCGGAGCGCTCGGCCTTCTTCGCCGGCTGGCGCGACGGCGACCCGGCCGCGACCTGCGCCCAGGGCTCGCGCATCGAAGGCGTCGGGCGGCCGCGCGTCGAGCAGTCCTTCATCCCCGGCGTGGTCGACGCCATGGTCAGGGTGCCGGACGCCGCCTCCATCGCCGCCTGCCGCGTGCTGTCGAAGCTTCTGTGCCGGCGCGTCGGCGGCTCGACCGGCACCAACTTCATCGGCGCGCTGTGGGCGGCCGGCCGCATGCGCGCCCGCGGCGAGGAAGGCTCCATCGTCACCCTGATCTGCGATTCGGGCGAGCG
>JACZJD010000377.1 GCA_014860725.1 Aquamicrobium sp. | reverse complement strand
GGTGCCGACGGCGCCGGGGCTGAAGGTCGTGGCCATCGCCGACCTGTCGGCCGAGCGCGCCCGCGCGGCCTGCCGGGGCGTCGGCTGGAGCGAGGCGCTGATCGCCGACACCCGCTTCACGCAGGACACGCTCGACATGATCGCCGCCCCGGACATCGACGTCGTCGTCGAGGCCACCGGCCACCCGGCGGCCGGCATCCGCCATGCGCGGGCCGCCATCGCCGCGCGCAAGCACATCGTCATGGTCAATGTCGAGGCCGACGTGCTCGCCGGCCCGCTCCTCGCCCGGCAGGCCGAGGAGGCGGGCGTCGTCTACTCGCTTGCCTATGGCGACCAGCCGGCGCTGATCTGCGAGATGGTCGACTGGGCGCGCACCTGCGGCTTCGAAGTCGTGGCCGCCGGCAAGGGCACCAAGTACCTGTCGGTCTTCCACACCTCCACGCCCGAGACGGTGTGGCACTATCGCGGCGTCGATCCCGAGGACGCCCGCAAGGGCGGTATGAACGCGCAGATGTTCAACTCCTTCATCGACGGCACCAAGTCCGGCATCGAGATGGCCGCCGTCGCCAACGCCACCGGGCTGGAGCCCGCCCCGGACGGGCTGCGCTTCCCCCCTGCCCCGGCCGACCGGCTGGCGCAGATCCTGTGCGAGAAGAACCTGCACCACCGCGGCCAGGTCGAGGTCGTCTCCAGCGTCGAGCGCGACGGGACGACGGTGCCCAACAACCTGCGCTGGGGCGTCTACGTCGTGTTCGCCGCGCCCAACGCCTATACCGAGCGCTGCTTCCGCGAATACGGCGTCGAGAGCGACGAGACCGGCACGCTGGCCGCGCTCTACCGCCCGTTCCACCTGATCGGGCTGGAGCTCAACGTCTCGATCTTCTCGGCCGCGCTGCGCCGCGAGGCGACCGGCCGGCCGGCCGGCTTCGTCGCCGACGTCGTCGCGACGGCCAAGCGCGACATCGAGGCGGGCGAGATGCTGGACGGCGAGGGCGGCTACCTCGTCTGGGGCAAGCTGATGCCGGCGAAGGACAGCCTCGCCATCGGCGGCCTGCCCATCGGCCTCGCCCACGGCATCCGCGTCACCCGCCCCGTCGCGGCCGGGGCGAGCCTCACCTGGGCCGACGTCGAGATCGACGCGGGCGACGACGCCTACGCGTTCCGCAGGGAGATGGAGAAGGCGTTCTCCTGACCCGGACGGACAACCCGAACGGAGGAATTCACATGGTACTGGAAGTCGCGGAGTTCGACATCGTCGCCGGCAGGGAAGAGGCCTTCGAGGCCGGCGTCCGCGAGGCGGTGGCGCTGTTCAGGGCGGCCAAGGGCTTTCGCGGCCTGACGCTGCGCCGCATAATCGAGAAGCCCGGCACCTACCGGCTGCTCGTGGAATGGGAGACGCTGGAGGATCACACCGTGACCTTCCGCAACTCGGAGGCGTTTCAGAAGTGGCGCGCGCTGGTCGGCGCGTATTTCGCGGCCGCGCCGCGCGTCGATCACTGCGAAACGGTTGTCGAAGCCCGCTGAAGCTGCCAAACGGGAGCCTGCACGAACCGGGATTGACGCCGTGATCCATCTTGCCGACACAGTCACCAAGGTCGCGGACAAGGCGCGCGGCGGCGTCCTCGTCTGCGGCTCGCACGGCGGCCTCTATCCCGGCTATCTCGCCGCGAAGGCGGGGGTGAGCGCCGTGATCTTCAACGATGCCGGCGGCGGCCGCGACGAGGCCGGCATCGGCTCGCTCGCCTATCTGGAAGGTCTCGGCATCGCCGCCGCCACGGCGAGCAACATGTCCTGCCGCATCGGCGACGCGCGGGACATGGCCGCGCGCGGCCGCATCAGCCATGTCAACGGCCTCGCCGCAAAGCTCGGCGTCAAGGTGGGCGAGCCCTGCGCGGACGCGGCGAGGAAGCTCGAAGCCGCGCCCCCGCCGCCCGGGGCCGTCATCGGCCCGGTCAGCGAGGCGCGCAGCCTCTATCCTGTCCCGGGACAGCGCAGGATCGTGCTGATCGATTCCGCCAGCCTCGTCCTGCCCGAGGATGCGGGCCAGATCGTCGTCACCGGCTCGCATGGCGGGCTTCTCGGCGGCAACGACTTCCTCGCCCTTCAGGTCGACGCCTTCGCGGGCGTGTTCCACGATGCCGGCATCGGCATCGACGAGGCCGGGACGACGCGGCTGCCGGCCCTCGACCGCCGCGGCATCGCCGGCGTGACCGTCGCCG
>JACZJD010000376.1 GCA_014860725.1 Aquamicrobium sp. | reverse complement strand
GTGCGGGGCGTGGTGCGCCTCCTGCCGCCCTCCGGCCCGGTGCGGCCCGGCAGCTACGACTTCGCCTTCGAGAGCTATTTTTCCGGCATCGGCGCGGTCGGCTTCTTCCTCGTCGGGCCGGAAATCGTCGCCTCGGACGTGCCGGCGACGCTGCGCGAGCGCGCCGCCGCCCGGCTGGAAGGCTGGCGCGGGCGCATGGCTGCCCACATCGAAAGCCGCATCGGCGGGCCGGAAGGCGCCATCGCCGCGGCGCTGATCACCGGCATCCGCGCCGGCATCCCCGAGGAGCTGAACGAGGCGATGCGCATCACCGGCCTCTATCACGTCATCTCGATTTCCGGCCTGCACATGGCGCTGGTGGCCGGCACGCTGATGCTGAGCCTGCGCGCCGGCTTCGCGCTCTTCCCGACATTCGCGATGCGTCGGCCGGTGAAGAAATATGCCGCTGCCGCGGCGCTGGCGGCGACCGCCTTCTATCTCGCCATGTCTGGGGCGGACGTGGCGGCGCAGCGCAGCTTCATCATGCTGGCGGTGATGCTGCTTGCCGTGCTCTTCGACCGCGCGGCGCTGACGATGCGTAATCTGGCGATCTCGGCGCTCATCATCCTCGTACTCGCGCCGCACGAGGTCGCGGGGCCGTCCTTCCAGATGTCGTTCGCGGCGACGGCCGCGCTGGTCGCCGCCTATGCCGGATGGCGCGACTATCGCGACCGGCGCGAGCCCGCGAAACCACACGGACGCTCGGCGCTGTCCGCCGTGGCACGCGGCGGCATGGGCTATGCGGCGGGCCTCGCCATGACCTCGGTGGTGGCCGGGCTCGCGACCGCGCTGTTCACGGCCTGGCATTTCCAGCAGGTCTCCCCCCTCGGGCTGGTCGCCAACCTTGCCGCGATGCCGGTCGTGTCGGTGATCGTGATGCCGATGGCCGTGCTCGCCTCGCTGGCGATGCCGTTCGGCCTCGACGCCGCACCGCTCTGGCTGATGGGGCAGGGCATCGCGATCATGAACGCCATCGCCTGGTGGCTCGCCGAACGCTCGGCGCTCGACGCGACGGGAGCGATCCCGCTGTCGGCGGTTCTGGTGCTGACGGCGGCGCTGGCTATCCTGACCATGGCGGGAAGCGGCCTGCGATGGGCCGCGCTTCCTCTTCTGGGAGCCGGAATCGGCCTCCTCGCAATGCGCGAGGTGCCCGATGCATTCGTCTCCGAGGATGCGAGGCTGACCGCGATCAGGCTTGCCGATGGCCGCATCGCCGTCAACCGCGACCGCCCGCGCGCCTTCACCATGCAGAACTGGCAGCGCGCCTTCGGCGGCGGCGAGGTCCTTCGTCCCCGCAAGGACGGCGCGGAGGCCGACGCGCGGGCGCCATCGGCCGAGCCGGGATTTTCCTGCGACGGCGATCTCTGCATCGCGCGGCGCGAAGACGGTGCCGTCATCGCCCATGCAGGAAACGCCGCCGCCGCTTCGCCCCTGTGCGGCCGCGTGAGCCTGATCGTCATCGACGACGCCACGGCCGCAAATCCCTGCCGCCACACGGCGACGGCAGTCATCACCAAACGCGATCTGGCGCGGTGGGGCAGCGCCGAAATCCGCTTTCGGGATGTGGGTCTCGTTTTGGAGCCGGACGACAAGGCAGCCGGCGGGCAGGCAAGGGGCGGGCAGGCAAGGGAAGGAATCCC
>JACZJD010000375.1 GCA_014860725.1 Aquamicrobium sp. | reverse complement strand
GCGAGACAGGCAGACGGGAGACGCGACAGCCGGCGATGGATCACAACCCCAAGCCCAGCCAACCGCAGGAGCCACGCTGGCTCGGCAGCAGCACGCCGTCGCGCATCGCGCTCATCCCGCCGCTTTCCGTCGCGCGCTGGCTCCTGGTGCTGGTCATCGCGGCCGGCGTCTATTTCTTCCACGGCTTCCTCGTGCCGGTTCTGGCGGCGCTGGTGATCGGCTTCGCGAGCTGGCCGGTCTATCGCGACATCCTCCGGCGCTGCGGCGGCAACCGGGCGCTCGCGGCGACCGTCGCCATCGTCCTCATCCTCGCCTTCCTCGTCGTGCCGCTGGTGATGGCGATCAGCTACACGATCAGCGAGATCGGCATCTGGTTCACCTGGGCGGTGGAGACCAACCGCACCGGCGCGCCGACGCCGGAATGGATGGTGGCGCTGCCGGGCATCGGCCCGTGGATCGACGAGCAGTGGTTCCGCCATATCGGCCATCCCGGCGCGCTGGGCGAGCTCGTCCAGATCGTCAGCGGCGCCAATATCGGCTCGATCTATCGCGGGGTGCTGGCCGCCGGCACGGGCCTGTTCGACCTGCTGCTGACGCTGCTGTTCATGATGATCGCGCTGTTCTTCGTCTACAAGGACGGCGCCGCCTTCGTTGCCCAGCTCGACACGCTCGGCGAGCGCATCCTGCCGATGCGCTGGGAGCGCATCTCGCGCGTGGTGCCGGCCACCATCAGCTCGACCGTGATGGGCATGACGCTGATCGCCATCGGCGAGGGCATCGTGCTCGGCATCGCCTACTGGATCGCCGGGGTGCCGTCGCCGGTGACGCTCGGCGTCATCACCGGCATCATGGCGCTCATCCCCGGCGGCGCGCCGCTCTCCTTCACGCTGGTGTCGATCTACTTGATCGCGTCCGGCTCGCCGGTGGCGGGCGTGGCGCTGTTCGCGTGGGGGGCGACGGAGCTCTTCATCGTCGACAAGACGCTGCGGCCGAAGCTCGTCGGCGGGCCGATCAAGCTGCCGTTCCTGCCGACGTTCTTCGGCCTGATCGGCGGCGTCAAGACCATGGGCTTTCTCGGCCTCTTCATCGGCCCGGTGCTGATGGCGCTGCTCGTCGCCATCTGGCGCGAGTGGCTGCACGAGATGAACGCGCAGGAGCCGCCCGATGCCGCCGCCGAGAAGGTCGCGGCGGGCGCGAAGGCGCGCCAGGACGAGTGATCCTTGGTCCAGGCCGCATTTTCGTCCTGGATCGCCTGTTCATCCCGTTTCGGTTCTGGCATGTTGCCGGGGCACCAGCTCCATGTTGCACATCGCCGCTCCCGCCGGATTCAGGCTTGACGGGACCGGGGATGTTGTACCTTTTCAACTTTTGAGCGCGGCCTCCCGGCCGGCGCAGATTCGGATTGTTTTTTTCGCGGATGACCGACGCCAACCTGCTCCTGCTCCTCATCCTGCTCCCCTTCATGGGCAGCGCGCTTGCCGCGATGCTGCCGGGAAATGCACGCAACGGAGAGGCATGGCTGTCGGGTGGCGTCGTGGTCACGGCCTTCGCCATCGCCGCGTCGCTCTTTCCGCAGGTCGCCAATGGCGGGGTGGTGCGCCGCGAGATCGCGTGGATGCCCGAGTTCGGGCTGAACTTCACGCTCCGCATGGACGGCTTCGCCTGGATGTTCACGATGCTGATCACCGGCATCGGCCTGCTCGTGGTCATCTATGTGCGCTACTACATGTCGCCCAAGGACCCGGTGCCGCGCTTCTTCGCCTTCCTGCTCGCCTTCATGGGCGCCATGCAGGGCATGGTGATCTCGGGCAACCTGATCCTGCTCGGCATCTTCTGGGAGCTGACCAGCATCTTCTCCTTCCTGCTGATCGGCTACTGGCACCACAACGCCGCGGCCCGCGACGGCGCGCGCATGGCGCTCATCATCACCGGCATCGGCGGGCTGGCGCTGCTCGTCGGCCTGATCCTCATCGGCCACATCGTCGGCAGCTACGAGCTCGACGTCGTGCTGGCGTCGGGCGACGCCATCCGCGACCACGACCTCTACGTGCCGGCGCTGCTGCTCGTGCTGCTCGGCGCGCTGACCAAGAGCGCGCAGTTCCCGTTCCACTTCTGGCTGCCCAACGCGATGGCCGCGCCGACGCCGGTCTCGGCCTATCTGCATTCGGCGACGATGGTGAAGGCGGGCGTCTTCCTTCTGGCGCGGCTGTGGCCGGTGCTGTCGGGCACCGACGAGTGGTTCTTCATCGTCGGCCTGACCGGCATGGCGACGCTGATGCTCGGCGCGTTCTTCGCCATCTTCCAGCAGGATCTAAAGGGGCTTCTCGCCTATTCGACGATCAGCCATCTCGGCCTCATCACCACGCTGCTCAGCCTCGGCAGCCCGCTCGCGGCGGTGGCGGCGATCTTCCACATGATGAACCATGCGACCTTCAAGGCGTCGCTGTTCATGGCCGCCGGCATCATCGACCACGAGGCCGGCACGCGTGACATGCGCAAGCTCTCCGGCCTGTTCTCGTTCCTGCCGATCACGGCGACGCTCGCCATGGTGGCGAGCGCGGCCATGGCCGGCGTGCCGCTGCTCAACGGCTTCCTGTCGAAGGAGATGTTCTTCGCCGAGACGCTGGAGCAGCACCACGGTTCGCTCCTCGACGGCATGGCGCCCTATGCGGCGACCATCGCCAGCGCCTTCGCCGTCGCCTATTCGCTGCGCTTCATCCACACCGTCTTCTTCGGGCCGAAGCCCGTCGACCTGCCGCGCGAGCCGCACGAGCCGCCGCACTGGATGCGGCTGCCGATCGAGCTTCTGGTGCTGATCTGCCTGATCGTCGGCATCATTCCCGGCCTCACCGTCGGGCCCTATCTCCATGCCGCGGTGGTCTCGGTGCTGGGCGATCGCACGCCCGAATACAGCCTCGCGGTCTGGCACGGCATCAACACGCCGCTCATCATGAGCGTGGTGGCGCTGGCCAGCGGCGTCCTGCTCTACCTGTCGCTGCGCAGCTACCTGGCGCGCGGCGAGGACGGGCCGCCCCTCTTCCGCGAGCTGCGTGGGCAGCGCATCTTCGAGCGCATCCTCGTCACCATCTCGTGGCGCTGGGCGCGCTGGCTCGAAAGCCATCTCGGCACCCGCCGGTTGCAGCCGCAGCTTCGCCTCGTCGTGTCCATCGCCTTCGTCGCCGCGCTGTGGCCGCTCTTCAGCGCCGGCTTCAACATCGGCGTGCCGACCTTCGCCGGCGTCGATCCCGTCTTCGCGGCGATCTGGGCCGTCGGCGGCATCTGCGCCGTCGGCGCGGCGCAT
>JACZJD010000374.1 GCA_014860725.1 Aquamicrobium sp. | reverse complement strand
TCCTCGGCCCCAACGGCGCCGGCAAGACCACCTGCTTCTACATGGTCACCGGCCTGGTGCCGGTCGACCAGGGCACCATCGAGATCGACGGCTACGACGTCACGGCGCTGCCCATGTACCGGCGCGCCCGGCTCGGCATCGGCTATCTGCCGCAGGAGGCGTCGATCTTCCGCGGCCTGTCGGTCGAGAACAACATCCGCGCCATCCTCGAAATGGTCGAGAAGAACCGCAAGGCGCGAGAGCGCCGGCTGGACGAGCTGCTGGAGGAGTTCCACATCGCGCATCTGCGCAAGTCGCCGGCCATCGCGCTGTCGGGCGGCGAGCGTCGCCGGCTGGAGATCGCCCGCGCTTTGGCCTCGAACCCGAACTTCATGCTGCTCGACGAGCCCTTCGCCGGCGTCGATCCCATCGCCGTCGCCGACATCCAGCAGCTCGTGCGGCATCTCACCGCACGCGGCATCGGCGTCCTCATCACCGACCACAACGTCCGCGAGACACTGGGGCTGGTCGAGCGCGCCTACATCATCCATGCCGGGCAGGTGCTGACCCATGGCCTGCCGGCCGAGATCGTCGAGAATCCCGACGTGCGCCGCCTCTATCTGGGCGAGGGTTTTACCCTCTGATCCGTTCATAGGTTGGCTTTCCGCCGGCTGAGCCGGCGAAAGAATCCTGTTCCGCTCCGCTTGACAAGCAAAAGCCGGGCCAGTTTCATCCGGGCTGCGCTGCGGCAGGGGGCTCGCGGCCGGATCGGGAACCGCAATGGCACTCAGCGCCAAACTGCAGATGCGCCAGTCGCAGGCGCTGGTGATGACGCCGCAGCTCATGCAGTCGATCCGCCTGCTGCAGTTCACCCATGCCGAGCTGGAGCGCTTTATCGAGGACGAGGTGGAGAAGAATCCGCTGCTGGAGCGTCCCGAGCCCGAGCAGGACGGCCTCGCCGGCGACGAGGCGCCACAGGCGGCCGAGGACCGCGCCGCCGGCCTCGACCGCATGTTCGAGGACGCCGGCGCCAGCGCCGTCACCATCTCGGAACGGCTCGATGCCTCGATGGAGAACGTCTTTCCCGACGATCCCGGCACGGCCGAGCGGCTGGGGCCGGACCTCGCGGCGCAGTGGAAGTCGGCCGCGGCGGGCGGCGGCGGCGAGGACGTCGATCTCGACAGCTTCGCGGCCGCCGGCATCACGCTTGCCGATCATGTCCGCGAGCAGATCGCCTTCGCCTTCAGGGACCCGGCCGACAGGCTGATCGCCCGCGAGCTGACCGACGCGCTCGACGAGGCCGGGTATCTGCGGTCCGATCCCGCCGAGATCGCCGAACGGCTCGGCTGCGGCGAGGAAGCCGTGCTCGCCGTGCTGGCGGTGTGCCGGTCCTTCGATCCGCCCGGCCTGTTCGCGCGCGACCTCGCCGAGTGCCTGGCGCTCCAGCTCCGGGCGCGCGACCGCTTCGACCCGGCCATGCAGGCGATGGTCGCCCATCTCGATCTGGTGGCGCGGCGCGATTTCGCCCAGCTTCGCCGCCTGTGCGGCGTCGGCGACGACGACCTCCTCGACATGATGGCCGAGATCCGCCGCCTCGACCCGCGCCCGGGTGCGGCCTTCACCGGCGGCACGGCCGACGCCATCGTGCCGGACGTGATCGTCAGGCAGGCGGGCGACGGCGGCTGGGCGGTGGAGCTCAACCCCGACGCGCTGCCGCGCGTGCTCGTCAACCAGAGCTACTTCGCCCATGTCTCGAAGCATGCCTCGAGCCAGGCGGAGAAGGATTTCCTCGCCGAGTGCATGCAGAACGCGAGCTGGCTGACCCGCAGCCTCGACCAGCGCGCCCGCACCATCCTCAAGGTGGCGGGCGAGATCGTGCGGCGGCAGGACGCCTTCCTGCTGCACGGCATCCGCCATCTGAAGCCGCTCAACCTCAAGGACGTGGCCGAGGCCATCGGCATGCACGAATCGACCGTCAGCCGCGTCACCGCCAACAAATACATGATGACGCCGCGCGGCGCCTTCGAGCTGCGTCACTTCTTCTCGGTGGCCATCGCCTCGGCCGAGGGCGGCGACGCGCACTCCTCGGCCGCCGTGCGCGACCGCATCCGCGCGCTGATCGAGGCGGAGAAGCCGCTCGACGTGCTCTCTGACGACGCCATTGTGGACATCCTGAGGAAAAGCGGCATCGACATCGCCCGGCGCACCGTGGCCAAGTACCGGGAAGGCATGGACATTCCCTCCTCGGTGCAGCGCCGGCGCGAGAAGCGCGCGCTCGCCGCCGCGCGGTCCTGAAACCCCTGCCGCACAGGGGGTCGGACCGTCGCGTTGACAACGTCATGCGAAACGGACTAGAACCCCCGCCGCATGCGCCGGGCGCCCCGAAGGCGTATCGCGCAGCGGCGCCGCGGGGTCGCGGCCGCCTGTTGGCGTAGCCGGAAGCCGACGCCGGAACCGCCGCAAACCTTGAGTGTGCCGACCACAGGTATAAACTCGCAGCCGTCGGAACCCCGGAAGAGAACCTGGACAAAAGAAGGTCAGTTTCACATGAGCCTGCGCATTTCCGGTAAGCACATGGAGATCGGCGACGCCTTCCGCTCCAAGATCGAGGGCCGCATCGACGAGGCCGTCGGCAAGTATTTCGACGGCGGCTACGGCGGGTCGGTGACGGTCGAGAAGTCAGGTTCGCGCTTCTCGGCCGACTGCCTCGTGCATCTCGACACCGGCATCTCGCTGCAGGCCGCCGGCCAGGCGCAGGACCCGCAGCTCGCCTTCGACGCCGCCGCCGAGCGCATCGAGAAGCGGCTGCGCCGCTACAAGCGCCGGCTGAAGGCGCATCCCGTCTCCACCGCCACCGACTGGATCGACCTCGACTACCGCGTCGTCGCGCCGGTCGCCGAGGAGGACGAGGAGGTGCCGGAGGACTACGCCCCGGCCATCGTCGCCGAATCCACCGTCGCGCTGAAGACCATGTCGGTGGCATCCGCCGTCATCGAGCTGGACACCAAGGACAGCCCTGTCTTCGTGTTCCGCAATGCCGGCAACGAGCACGTCAACGTCGTCTATCGGCGGGCCGACGGCAATATCGGCTGGATAGACACCTCGTCGGCGGCCGCCGCACGGCAGCGGTAGCCGTCGCTCTCGACCGAACCGCAGGCGGGGGGCTTGCGTTGCGGGAAACGGGCTGAGCAGGAAGGATGACCTGAAAATGGATCTGAGCGACCTGATCGAGGTTTCGGCTGTCATGCCGGCCTTGAAGGCCAATTCCAAGAAACAGCTTCTGCAGCTTCTGGCCGAGAAGGCCGCCGCCGTCACCGGCCTGCCGGAGCGCGAGGTGTTCGACACCATCCTCCAGCGCGAGCGGCTGGGCTCGACCGGGGTCGGCAACGGCATCGCTATCCCGCACGGCAAGCTGGCCGGCATCTCCCGCATCACCGGCATCTTCGCCCGGCTGGAGACGCCGGTCGACTTCGAGGCGCTCGACGACCAGCCGGTCGATCTCGTCTTCCTGCTGCTCGCGCCCGAGGGCGCGGGCGCCGATCATCTGAAGGCGCTGTCGCGGATCGCCCGCGTCCTGCGCGATCCCGACACGGTCGCCAAGATTCGCGCCACGCGCGAGGCCGACGCCATCCACACCTTCCTGGCGCAGGCGCCGGCGTCGCATCCGGCCTGATCTGCCGCTTCGCGGCGCGGACGAGGATTGTGAAAGGCGGCCGCCGGGCCGCCTTTTCACGCGGACGTCCGGTTCAGTGAATGCTGACCGGGGTCAGGTCGTTCTGCAGCGCGCCGGCGAGCGCGCTGTCGCGCGCGTCGGTCAGCATGATCGGCCTGCCGTCGGCCGCGAACACGGCCCACAGCTTGGTGCCCGGCGCGATATGCGGCATGCCGGGGAACTTGCCGACCAGCTCGTCGCTGTCGATCTCGCGGAGATAGGCGAGCGAACCTTCGCCCAGATGCGCCAGTTCGGCCGGGGTCAGGGGGGCATTCGTCAGGATGGTCTTGTCGTCAGTCATGTCAGCCTCCTTGCTTCAGCGGGGCGTCCATAAGACCGGCCCGCAGCAGAGCTATCCGTTCCGGTGCGGCCGGAACTCAGTCTTTCACCGAAATGTTTATTTTCCGTACCAGCCTTTCCGGCTCGGGCCGGTCGAGGTCGATGGCGAGCAGGCCGTTCTTCAGCTCGGCGCCGGAGACCCGCATGCCGTCGGCCAGCACGAACACCCGCTGGAACTGCCGCGCGGCGATGCCGCGATGCAGGAACTCGCGCTCGGCATCGTCGTTCTGGCGGCCGCGCACGACAAGCTCGCTGTCCTCGATGGTGACCTCGAGATCGCTCTCGGCGAAGCCGGCAACGGCCAGCGTGATGCGCAGGCGATCGCTGCGCGGGTCGCCGCCGCCGTTCTCGCCCCGCAGGCGCTCGATACTGTAGGGCGGGTAGCCGTCCCCGCCCTTGGCGACGCGTTCGAGCGTCTTCTCGATGGCGTCGAAGCCGAGCAGCAGCGGGCTGGAAAAAGGTGTGACGCGGGTCATGTTCCATGTCCTCGAAGAGCGACTGTGCGACGAAGACCCCGAAGGCATCTTCGCGTATCCATCATATGGTCGGTCGGCTTTTCGAGTTCAAGCGCAAGAGTGTTTGGAGCCGGACGGCGGCGGCCGGCGTCGCATCGACGCGGCTGAAGAGATTGAGCCGGCCCTGGATAGCGTTCGCCGGAACGGCTGCCCGCCGACGCATGCGACCCGAAGAGGCGGCTCCGCTACGCGCTACTTTCTCTCGATTTCGGCCACCAGCGCGGCGATGTGGGGCGCGGCGGCGGCCTCGGTGGCGCGCTCGATGGCGCGGTAGCGCGAGATGACGGCGAGCCCCGCCTGCGTCAGTTGAGCCCCGCCGCCGCCCGGCCCGCCCTTCTGCGTCTCCAGCATGGGCTTGCCGAAGATGCCGTTCATTTCCTCGACCAGATCCCAGGCGCGCTTGTAGGACATGTTCATCTTGCGCGCGCCGGCCGAGATCGAGCCGAAGGCGGCGATCTGTTCGAGAAGCTCGATCTTGCCGTGGCCGATATGGCCCTTGGGCTCGAACTTGATTCGCAGGGTGATCGTGGGCACGGGCGGACGTCC
>JACZJD010000373.1 GCA_014860725.1 Aquamicrobium sp. | reverse complement strand
TTGCCAGAGGGGCGAGCGCATCGCGCGCGATGCCGCCGAAATGGCGGGCGCGGCCGATGGTGTCGCCGATGGCGCCATGCCTGGCCATTAGGCCGCGCGCGCGCTCCAGCGCCGCGTCGTCGGTCTCCGATCCCTCGATGGCGGCCTTCCAGAATTCGCGCTCCTCGGGCGAGCCGCGGCGGTAGGCGAGGATGACCGGCAGCGTCACCTTGCCCTCGCGGAAATCGTCGCCGACATTCTTGCCGAGGTCGCGCGAATCGCCGCCGTAGTCGAGCGCGTCGTCGATCAGCTGGAACGCGAGGCCGAGATTGACGCCGTAGGAGCGCAGCGCGGCGCGATCGGTCTTCGAGGCGTCGGCGATGATCGGCCCGACCTCGGCCGCCGACGAGAACAGGGCGGCGGTCTTGGCCTTGATGACGGCGAGGTAGTCGTCCTCGGTCGTCTCCAGATTCTTGGCGACGCCGAGCTGCATCACCTCGCCCTCGGCGATGACCGAAGCGGCCGAGGACAGGACGTCCAGCGCCTCGAGCGAGCCGACATCGACCATCATGCGGAAGGCCTGGCCGAGCAGGAAGTCGCCGACGAGCACGCTCGCCTGGTTGCCCCAGATCATCCGCGCCGTGCGCTTGCCGCGGCGCATGTCGCTCTCGTCGACCACGTCGTCGTGCAAGAGCGTCGCCGTGTGCATGAACTCGACGCTGGTGGCGAGCTTGACGTGGCCGTCGCCGCGATAGCCGAACATCTGCGCGGCGGCCAGGGTCAGCATGGGCCTGAGCCGCTTGCCGCCGGACGAGATCAGATGGTTGGCCACCTCGGGGATCATCTGCACGTCCGAACCGGCCTTGGACAGGATCAGCTCGTTGACGCGGCCCATGTCGGCCCGCGTCAGCGCAATCAACGCCTCGATCGACGCGTTCGCGCGCTTCCCACCCTCGATATCGACCACCACGCCCACCGAAAACTCCCTTCGCCGATCCCGCCGGCCTTACAGTCGGCGGACTCTAGGCAGACACGCCCATGGCGGCAAGGGGCGAATTGGCGCAAATCCCGCCTCCCGCCGGAACCACACCGTCTCTCCGGGATTTACATTCGCCCCGCAACCTGAAACCCTTTTCCCATGATCGAGCTTCTGCGCACCAACGATGCCGTGCTGATTTCCTTCGTCGAGGCGCTCCTGCGCGACGCGGAACTGAACTTTTTCGTCGCCGACGGCAACATGAGCGTGGTCGAAGGCTCGCTCGGCATCCTGCCGCGCCGGGTGATGGTATCGGACGACGACATCGAGGCGGCGCGCAGGCTGCTCGCCGATGCGGGCATCGCCGGCGAGATCACGGGCGAATGAGCGCCCCCGGAGCAAGCGCCCCCAGAGCACAGGAGCGCGCAGAGGAAGACGCGCCGACGGTCGACGCCTTCCACCGCGGCGGCTTCGTGCTGGTCCAGCCGCGGAAGGGCCACCGCGCCGGCCTCGACGCCATGCTGCTCGCGGCCGCGGTGCCGGCATCGTTCTGCGGCCGCGAGCAGCAT
>JACZJD010000372.1 GCA_014860725.1 Aquamicrobium sp. | reverse complement strand
CAAAGGCTCGTGAAACGAACTTTTGCCCAATTGCCGTCAAAACCGCTCCTCGTTCTCAGTCGCCAGTACTTCAAAAGCGTCGGAGTCGGGAATATAGCGTTGCTCGCCGATGTCCCAACTATAGGTCACGATGATCGTGCGCGTACCGGCTTCGGGAACAGGCGCTTGTCCGCAATCCTCCCCCGAGAGCGTCGTCACCTCCGTCACGGTCGCCACGACGTCCGAAAAGGGTTCCTGCGCGCCTCGCTGTAGATCGAGCCGTTGCGTCCGCTCGTAGGCGCAGAGCCTTTCGTCAAACGCGGAGATCATATCGACCAGTTCGAGCCGGTCGTTGCGCAGGAGAACCAGCGGCACCGTCGTATAGCTCTGGCCAGAGTTCGCATGCGTGCTGCCAATCGCCAGCAGATCGTCGCCGCTCCCGACCGCCAGCCGGGCGGGGTCGAGGAAATATGTGTCGTCGCCGCTGGCGACATTCGCGGCGTCAAGAAGCCTCGGCTCGCCTGCCACATCGAAGAGGGCAAGAATGGCCAGTCCGACCACATCCCTGCCGCGGCCGAAATTCAGCAGCAAGGCTATCCGGTCATTTCCACCCGAGCGCACCGGCACGGCCGCAAGCCGCAGCGCCGCCATCGACTCCGGTTC
Organism: Aquamicrobium sp.; assembly: GCA_014860725.1. The sequence goes on along the minus strand of JACZJD010000372.1, from coordinate 29,782 downwards.
CAGATCCTCCACGACCTCGCTTCCGATCTCCCTCACGTCGATCGTCTCGTTGCCGGCGGTCCCCGGCACGACGAGCCGGACAAGGTCGGTAAAGGTTACGTCCTCCCGGCCGCTGACGCGATCCGCGAGATCGGGACGCAAGACCGGCTCAGCGAACGCGCGCTCGACGGGCATCGAGACGATTGCCAATCCGACCAACGCGACACGCAATAGAGCGACGGTCATGACGGCTCCGCTTACGGGCATGTCGTGACCTGGCTTGCGCAGATGTCCATGATCCATCCGCGCGGCCTTTCGTCGTCGCGGCGTCCCTCCACCTCGACCCACGAACCTTCGCAGGCATGCAGGGTGTCGAGCCTGAAATTGTCGGTGGTGCTGCTCGATGTGCTCACGGTGAAGGCAATGGGGGCGTCGTGGGACGGCCGCGACAGGAGATAGGGCGATTCCAGCCAGACCCGGAGCATATTGCCGGGCAGCCATCCCTCGCCCGAGAAAGTGACGACCGGGTCCGTGGGCCAGCCGCCATAGAGATCGGTAATGACCTCGGAAATCCGGAACCAGCCATCGCGGGAGCCGGTGATCGTCACCTGCGGGAAATAAATCTCCCCTCCGTCGGTATAGGGTCGGGGTATGGTCGCCACTGCCGGATAATCCGGCCCTGGCCCCGAGCGAACCGGGAGATCGGGCGGAGCGCCCTGCATGACCCAGGCGGCAAGATCGCATTGCGCAATCTCGGGCGACTGCGCGCCGGCCGCCCTGCCGATGCAGGTTTCGAGCAGCGCCGCCGCCGCTTCCCGCGCGCCGTCGAGCGGATATTCCTCGGCCCCATCCTCGACAAACACACTCAACGTGCCACGCGAGGCAAGGAGATCGGTGAGACGGGCATCGAGCACCGTGCGGCCTTCGAGGATGAAGCTGTCGTCCATCTCGATCCGCGCCCCGGTGGTGGCGATCGGCACCGAGATGTCGCCAGCCTCAAGAAGAACCTCGACCTTGACGCCGTCAACCGCATTGTCCGGCGCAAACGCGAAGACGAAAGCAAGCTCGTCGCTGCCCTGCGTGCAGGAGAAGGAGAGCGGTGCATGGTCCGTCTGCGGGATGCCGTAGAACAGGGATGCGCCATGCTCGCCCTTCTGGCCGTGCCATCCGAGGTTCTCTTCGGCCGCGGCCATTGCCGGAAGGCAGCAAGACAGCGCGGCAAGCCGCAGCACGACATTCAATCGGTGCTGAACCCCCATTCTCGTTGCCCCTCCGTGTCAAGCTGCGCACCGTCTCCATGCACCATTATAAACCGGTTCTTCGCTTCGGCGTACCCCATCCGTCACCCACAGGTTTTCGGCGATGCTCCGAAGATCGCCGTTTCCTCCAATGCGGCAGCCGGATCCGAGGGAGCCTTCGCGCCCGGAGCCGGATTGCTCGAGGGCGCGTCTCAAGGTGCGACCAGCACGCCTTTCAGCCTTTCGAAGGTCCGATCGTGAAACTCCGGCGACCATACCGCATCGGGATCGTCTTTCCAGACGGGGTCCAGCTCACGCGCCAGGAGCAGCGTCCGGATGCCTTCGTAGAAATCATGCCGTTCGAGGATCATGGCATTCATCGTCATGTCGCGCTCAAGACATTGCGAGACGGATGAAATCTCTTCCGCGGTCTTGAGCGCGTTGAACGCTATTTGCAGCGAAGCCGGAGAGCAGCCGCGGATCGTCTTCGATACAAACTCGCCGATGTCGGATCGATGCGCCGCTATCCGCTCGCTGCATTCCTTCCACGTCGGGGCCGAGAACACCTCGCCGCAGAATGCGGACAGTTTCGCCAGATCGGGCGACTCCATGGGCAAGGCGAAACGTGCGATCTGCGCATGCGGGTCGCCTCCCCTTGCGATTTCCGCCGCGAGCTCGGCGTGCAGGCTTTTCGGCACGACGGCCCGCGCGAGACCGAATTCGACGGCGTGCGCGGGGGGAATGGGCTCGCCTGTGATGCCGAAGTAAAAGCCGAGCCTGTCCGGCAGGCGGCAAAGCCGGAATGTCACCCCGACATCGGGATAGAAGCCGACGCGGACCTCGGGCATCGACAGGAGCGCGCTTCCGGACAGAACGGCCGAGCGCCCGTGGACGGCCATCGCCATGCCCGCGCCCATGCAAAGCCCGTCCACAAGGCAAACCCAGGGCTTGGAACAGGACGCTATCCTCGCATTGAGGATGTATTCCTCGCTCCAGATCCGCACGGCCAGGTCCCGGTCCTGCCTGGCAAGGTGATAGATCTCCTTCAGGTCCCCGCCGGCGCAGAACGACTTGCCGCCCTCCGCGGTCACCACCACCGCGCGGATATGGTCCTGCGCTTCGAACTCGGACAGGGCCCGGAGAATGAGCCGGACCATGCCGTTGTTGAGGGCGTTCAGGGCCTTCGGCCTGTTCAAATGGATACGGCCCGCAGACCCTTCGTTCCAGACAAGGACTTCCGGATTGCTGTTCAAGGCATCAATCCTTCGCGGCGTCAGTAGGCCTGCTCGTATATTGCGAGGGCGGCCGGCTCGTCGACCGGCACGGGGTTGTTGACCAAGAGGCGCGTCTGCTTCATCGCATCCGCGGCCAGCATCGGCAGGGCGTCCCGCGGAATGTCCACGTCCCTGAGACGCCGCGGCGCGCCGGATCTTTCGACCAGGGCCAGGATGCCGTCGATGAACGCCTGCGCGTCGGCATCGTCCTTGCCGGTGCGCGGATGGCCGAGCACCTCCCCCAGCTCCGCATAGAGGCGGGCCGCCCCGGCGCGGTTGTAGGCCAGCACCGGGCCGAGCATCAGCGCGTTCGACAGGCCATGCGGTATGTGGAACCGGCCGCCGAGCGGATAGGCGAGAGCGTGCACGGCGGCGACGGGGGCATTCGCGAATGCCTGCCCCGCCAGCATGGAGCCCAGCAGCATCGCCTCCCGCGCATCGGCATCGGTTCCGTCATCGCAGACCGCAAGCAGGTTCCCGGACAGCAGCTTCAGCGCCTCCCGCGCGAGCATGTCGGACAGCGGGTTCTTGAGATGCTGCGAGGTATAGGCCTCGATCGCATGGACCATCGCGTCGATCCCCGTTGCCGCCGTGTGCACCGCGGGCAAGCCGACGGTGAGGCTGGCGTCGAGAAGAACCCTGTCCGCATAGAGCGTATCGGCGACGATCCCGAGCTTGGTGCTCTCGGGCGTGGTCAGGATCGAGATGCGGGTCACTTCGGAACCGGTGCCGGCCGTCGTGGGAACCTGCACCAGCGACAATCGCCCTGCCCGCAGGTTCCCGATGCCGTAGGCCTCGGAAATCGGCTGGCCGGATCGCGCGATTGCGGCCGCCACCTTCGCCACATCCATGGACGAACCGCCGCCGAGGCCCACGACGATATCCGCCCGCTCCCGGGTGGCCAGCAGGACGCAATCACGGACGATGCTCTCCGCGGGATCGGCTTCCACGGCGTCGAACACGACGGCGGGATATCCGTGCGTGGCAAGCGAGGCCAGGGCCTCGTTCAACAGGCCGGAGCCGTGAAGAAAACGGTCGGTGACGACGAGAACCCTGCCGGCGGGAAACCAGCCCTTCATGAGCTCGCCGAGCCGGGCCGCGCCGCCCCACTGCACATGAATGTGGGGCACCGTCGCAAAATCAAACGCTCTCATGGAATTGCTCCTTGCCTGTGCATTCCTCCCCGCACGGGCGGGAAGTCGAGTGCCGAATGTCGCTGACTTGCCGGCGGCCGCGGACCTTGACGCCCCCGGTTCGGGACGCGATGTTTCGACGCCTTCGATCGACTCCGGAAAGGCGGTTTCCTTGGCCACGTCCTGCTCGCACTACTTTCGAGAAACTCTCCGGGGTGCCGAGCGTCTCGGAGTGAGCGTCGATCACCTTCTCGAGCATATCGGCCTCGACCCTGCGGACGTGAACGACCCGGCATGGCGCGGGCCGTCCGAGAAGCTGGCGGAACTGGTCCAGATGGTCTGGTTCCTGCTCGACGACGAGTTCATGGGATTCATGCAGCACCGCTGCAAGCCGGGCGTCTTTGCAATGATGTGCAACGTCATCATTCACGAGCACAACCTTGCAGCGGCGCTGCGGAAGGGCGTTCTTTTCTACAGCCTGTTCACCGACGAAATCAAAATGGATTTCTCGAAGGCAGACGACAGATATATTCTTGAGATTCAATTCCGGAATCCGGAACTCGATCCCAATCACTACTTTCTCGAATTCTGGCTTTCGATCTGGTACAGGGCGACTTGCTGGATGGCGGACCGCAACGTCCTGATCGATACGGTCGAGTTCAACTACCCCCGGCCCGTCGAGCGGGCGCAGGAGCTCCGCTACATGTTCCCGGGGACCCACAAGTTTTCGCGGGAGAAGACGCGGCTGATCTTCAACGAGGATCTGGAAAGCGTCCCCAATGTCCGCAACCGGGCGGAGCTCAAGACGATGCTCCAGCGCGCCCCGCTCGTGTTCATGATGGTTCCCACCAACGTCAACAGCATGGCCAGGCGCATACGCAACGACATTCTGGCGGCGAAGGGAGAGCATGTCTTCTTTCCGCAGGTGGAGTATGTCGCCGGCCTCTATGGCGTGAGCGAGCAAACGCTCCGGCGGCGCCTCAAGGAGGAGGGGACGAGCTTTCGCAACGTCATCGAGGGAATTCGCCGCGACCTCGCGCTTCGGCAGCTCCTGAAGACCAGGAAGACCGTCAGCGCGATTGCGGAAAGCCTCGGCTACTCGGAAACGCGCGCCTTCACCCGCGCCTTCAACCAGTGGACGGGGATGAGCCCGAGGGACTATCGCAAGACCATCCTCGGCAAATTCATGGAACCCGGGCATGAACGCGGTCGGAGCTGACATTCAGCCATCCCAGCCGTAGCTCTGCCGCATGATCCCGCCGAGCGCTTCGGCCCCGATGCCGTTCTGGCCGGCCACCAGCGCCGCATAGCGATCCCGGTCCCGGGCCAAGGCCGCGATCACCGTCTCCGGCCGGGCGTCCGCCTCCGCAGCCCCGGGGCCACCGGCAAAGCGGAACCCGCGACCTGCGGTCCGGTCGCGGTCGATCAATCGCCCGACGCCGGCTGCCTCGACCTGCCCGAGCGCGGCCAGGGCCGATGGTCCGTGCCGCTGCAAGGGATCGTCGGGAGGGAGGCGCTGCACAAGCGCGGAAAGCAGGGCGGCCAGCGTCGGGAGCCCTATCAGGTCGGCAGTGCCGAAGAGCCCGGATCGCGCCAGCCCGAGGGCGGGTATCGCCAACCGGTCGATGGCGGCACAGTCCGCGCCCGTCTCGCCGCCGCGAGACAAAGCGGCGGCGATCATGAACAGGCCCAGCCGGTTGGCGCAGAAGCCCGGATAATCGGGCAGCCGAACGACGGAGCGCCCGAGGACGGCGGACAGCCACCCCTGCAAGACCGCCACCCGTTCGGCGTCCATCGGCCGGCTGCCGGCCGAGGCCGTGACGAGTTCGACCAGCCGGCAATGCTTCAGCGGGAAAAAGAAATGCGCGACCGCATGGCGCTGCTGGAAATCCGGCGGCAGACCCGCGATCAGTTCCGCCCGGGTAATCACGGAGGCGTCCGAGGTCACGATCGCGTCTCCGCCCGAGGCGCCGTGCGCCAGGACCCTGCGCTTTCGCGCAGGGTCCTGACCGGCCGCCTCGACGATCCACTCCGCCGCGGCCATGTGACGGCGAAGGCCGGGATCGTCGGGCGACAGCAACAGGGATGGGCGTGCGGCAACCGCCGTGACGAAGTCCGCGATTGCCCTGGCGTAGCCGTCGTCGCCCACCACGACCACCGGCTTCATGGCCGCCACCCCAGCCGCTCCAGAACCCGCCGGGCGAGACGGCCGCGCCCCGCCCCGTCCGGCATGAGCGTGTCCCCGTCCTCGACGCTCATGCCGACGGCGGCCGGGCGACCGGACCCGCAGGTGAACAGGATGTCCACCAGCCCGCCGTAATATGCGATCAGCCCCTCGTCCCCCGCGGGGAGGCCCAGATCCCTCTGCAGGCGGGATACGGGGCCTTTCACGGCCCGACCGTTCACATAGGGGGAGACGGCGAGGACCGGCACGTCGCGCCGGGCGAGCTTCTCCCGCAGGCCGCCGATGGACAGCATCGGAGCGATGCTCAGGAACGGGTTCGACGGCGCGATGATGATCCCGGCCAATGCGGGGTCCGAGAACGCCGCCTCGACCCGCTCCGAAAGCGGGGTGGCGGGCGTTCCCCCATATCGCAATCCGAGAACCTCGACGTCCGCCCTCCGGCGCACGAAATAGTCCTGGAAGGCGAGATCGCCCTCGACCGTCTGCACGACGGTCGGGGTCGGGGCTTCGGTGACGGGCACCGGCACGTGCGAAACGCCGAGGGCAGCCGCAATATGCCGGACCGCCTGCGCAAGTCCCTTTCCCTCGGCGAGCAGCGCGTTGCGGGCGAGATGCAGGGCGATGTCGCGGTCGCCGAGCTGGAACCAGCTCGGGCCGCCCAGCGCGGCGAGGGTTTCGTGGGCCACCCAGCTTTCGTCTTCACGCCCCCAGCCGCGCTCGCGGCTGACGCAGCCGGCCAGCATGTAGAGCACCGTGTCGATGTCGGGACATATCTTCAGGCCGAGATGCTCGAAATCGTCTCCCGTGTTGACGACGATGGTCAGCGCCTCGGGAGCCAGATGCCGGGCCAGCCCCTCGGCCAGACGCGAGCCGCCGACACCGCCGCACAAGACAATGAAATGCTGCTTCATGGGAAGAGGTCGCTTTCGCGGGGACGGATGAGATTGGCGGCGGACTGGTCGCTTTCCCGCCATGACAGCCCCCGCACGATCACGGCCGGCCGGCCTTCCGCGGCCTGCCCCATGACCAGCGACGCGGCCGCGGCGATCTCGTCCGCAAAGCCGAGTTCGGACGTCTCGAGCCGTCGGCCGAACAGATCGGGCCGCCCGCGCAGGTCACGCAAGGCGTCGATGCCGGCGGCGCCGATGGCGATGCCGCAGGTTCCGTTGCGCCAGGCCCTTCCCAGGCTGTCGATGATGAGGACCGCAAGCCGGCGTCCCGTGCTGCGTTCGAGCCGAAGACGCAGCGCCGCAGCGCTGGCGTCCGGGTCCGCCGGCAAAAGCAGGACGCGCTCCTCGCCGGATGCGCCTTCCGGCGGAGGCAGATTCGACTGGTCGATTCCGGCATTGGCGAGCACGAGGCCAAGACGATGGCGCGCGATGATGACGCCCGGCACCGCCCGCATCACCTCGCGGCTCTCCGAAAGGATCAACTCGACCAGCCGCGGGTCCTTGCGCGCGATCCCCGCCAGACGCCGCGCCTCCGGCGACGGCGCGACGGTGCGCAGATCGACGTAGCGCCCCTCGGATTTGGACACGATCTTCTGCGCCAGCACCACGACGTCGCCGTCGCGGAAGCCGATGGTCCCCGCCGCCAGGACGATCTGCTCGTCCAGCGGATCGCCGGGCCCGACGAGCGGAAAGTCCGGCAGCGGGATGAGGGAAACCGCACCCACGGCTCAAACTCCGAGATAGGCGTCCTGCACGCGCGGATCGGCAAGGAGATCCGCCGAGCGCCCGTCCATCACGATCCGGCCCCGGTCGATGACATAGGCGCGATCCGACGAGCGCAACACGGCCTGGACATTCTGCTCGACGACCAGAACGGTGGTTCCCTCGTCGCGGATACGGCGCATCGTCTCCATCACCTGCCTAGCGAGCAGCGGTGCAAGGCCCATCGTAGGCTCGTCGAGGAGAAGCACGCCCGGGTCGGACATCAAGGCTCGCCCCATCGCCAGCATCTGCTGCTGCCCTCCGGAGAGGGACCCCGCAGGCCGCTTGCGGAACTCGCCCAGGATCGGGAACATCTCGTAGATCCTGGCCCGGTTTCTCTCGATCTTCGCCGGGGCAACCCATGCGCCCAGCGCCAGATTGTCCTCCACGGAGAGAGGAACGAATATCTGCCTGCCCTCGGGCACCTGCGCCAGCCCCATGGCCACCCGCCGCGACGAGGAGACCGTGTGGATCTGACGCCCCTCCAGCTCGATCTTCCCGGCGCTGATCGGCTGGACGCCCGAGATCGCGCGCATCAGCGTCGTCTTGCCGGCACCGTTCGACCCGACGAGCGCCACGATCTCCTTCCTGCCGACCTCGAGGGAAAGCCCGTGCAGAACCTCGATGCGGCCGTAGCCGCTTTTGAGACCCTCGATCCTAAGCATAGGCGACCTCCTCCTCCGGCGTGCCGAGATAGGCCTCGATCACCGCCGGATTGGCGCGGATTTCCTCCGGAACGCCCTGGGCCAGGGTTCGGCCTCGATCGAGGACGTGAACGCGGTCGGCCAGCCCCATCACCATGTGCATGTCGTGCTCGACCAGCACCACCGCCACTCCCATGTCCGCCACCTTGCGGATGACGCCGTCGACATCGGCGGTCTCGGCGGCGTTGCACCCTGCCACGGGCTCGTCGAGCATCAGCACCCGAGGCTGCGTCGCGAGCGCCCTTGCGATCTCGAGCCGTTTCAGCACCCCGTAGGATTGCTCGCCCGACTTCTCCCGGGCGCGGGCGCCGAGACCGATCAGTTCAAGCAGTTCCATCGCCCTGGCGTGCGTTTCCCGGTTCTGGCGCTTGATCGAGGGAAGTCCCAGCATGTGGGTGAACACGTTCCCGCGCTCCGCTGTCCGGAACCCCGCCATGACATTCTCGACGACGGACATGTTCTCGAAAATCTGCAGATTCTGGAATGTCCTGGTCATGCCGCGCCGGGCGCGTTCGAACGGCTTCAGCCGCGAGATGTCCTCGCCGCCGAGCGAAACGGTGCCGCTCGTCGGCACGTAGACGCCCGAGACGCAGTTGAAGAGGGTGGTCTTGCCGGCGCCGTTCGGCCCGATCAGCGCAAACACCTCGCCCGCATCCACCGAGAAGCTCACGTCATCCAGCGCAATCACGCCGCCGAAACGGATTCCGATGTTCTCTACCTTCAGCATGATCATCTCTCCCGCGGACCGAACCGGGCGCGCAGCGTCGGAACGATGCCCCTGGGCAGAAAAACCATGATGAGGATCAGGATCAGGCCGAGGATCGCGTGCTCGTACTCGTGGAAGACGGTCAGCAATTGCGGCAGCACGATCAGGATCGCCGCTCCCAGTATGCTTCCGATCGCCGATCCCAACCCGCCGACCACGGTCATGGTCATGAACTCGATGGAGCGCAGGATACCGGCCGACTGGGGCGTGATGTACCTGTCGAACATCACGAAGCAGCAACCGGCGAGGGTGGCGAAGACGGCGGAAATGACGAACGCGTTCAGCTTCACGCGCGCGACGTCGATGCCGAGAACGTCGGCCGCCGTCTCGCTGTCATGAATGGCGCGCATCTCGCGGCCGGTCGGGCTGTCGAGCAGGCTGGCCAGAAGATACATCACGACGACCAGCAGACCGCCGCAAATCCAGTACCAGCTCCAGCGCGGGGGCATCCCGAAAAGCCGCACCGAGGCCATGTCCAGCGCCATGCCGTCCGGTCCTCCGGTGATGGAAAGCGCGTTGTTCAGGAACATGGCGAAGATCGACCCGAACGCCAGCGTCGCCATGGCCAGATGATAGCCGCGCAGCTTCAGGATCGGACGGCCGATGACCCAGGCTATGACGCCGGCGACCGGCAGGGAAAGCGCCGCAAGCAGCCACGGCGACACGCCATACTGCTTCACTCCGATCGCAATCATGTAGGCGCCGAGGCCGAAGAAGGCGCCGTGCCCGAGACTGATCTGGCCGGCGAAGCCCATCAGGAGATTCATGCCCAGAATGACGATCGAGAAGATGAACAGCAGCGTGGCGATGCGGATGTGGAAGTTCGAGAGCGGCAGAAGCGACACCAGAAGCACGGCCAGCGCCACGATCGCCACCGGCGCGTATACGGAGCTGAAGAACCGTCGCATCTCAGACCCTTTCCACGGAGTGAGAGGCGAACAGTCCCTGCGGCCGCAGCGCGAACACCATCAGCAGCACGATCAGCGCGAAGGCGTCCTTGTAGACCGAGGACACGTAGCCGGCCCCGAACGCCTCCAGAAGACCGACCAGGAGGCCGCCCACGACGGGACCGTAGGGCCGGCCCATCCCGCCCAGCATCGCCCCGGTGAAGCCCTTGATCGCGAGCATGGTGCCGCTGTCGTAGCTCGTCAGGGTGATCGGGGTGGCGAGGATGCCTCCAAGCGCGCCGATGAGCGCGGAAAGCCCGAAGCAGAGCCCGACGACGACGGTGCGGTTGATGCCCATCAGCTGCGCTCCCAGCGCATTCGACGCCACACCGACGATGGCCTTGCCGGTCAGCGTCCGCGACATGAAGACCCAGAGCGCGAGCACGATGGCGACGGCTCCCGCTATGATCGCGACCGCCTGGGTCTGGATCACCACGCCGCCGACGCGCCATGTCTGCCAGGGCAGCAGGCCGGGAAGGGTGACGAAATCCTTGCCGAGCAGCGCCGACGCAAGCCCCCGGACCAGCATCGACGCGCCGATGGTCAGGATCAGCAGCTGGATGGGAGAGGCCGAGCGCGCCTGGCGGATGCCGTAGAAGTAGAGGGCGAGACCGAAGCCGACCGTGATCAGGCAGGCCACCAGCGCCGCGACGGGATAGGGCAGCCCGTACGTCGCCATGGAAATGCCGGCCAGCATGCCTCCCAGCATGAAGAACTCGCCCTGGGAGAAATTGAAGATGTCCGAGGCGCGGTAGATCAGGGTGAAGCCCAACGCCACCAGCGCATAGATCGCTCCGACCGTCAGGCCCGAGACGATGAGCTGCAGGAACGCAACCATAGCGATTTCCGATCAAGTTCGTGAGCGGGATCGCCCCGCACGGTCCGGCCGTGCGGGGCGGGCGATGTCAGTCCGACGTCGCCGGCGCCCACCTGCCGTCGCGGATGGTCAGCATCTCGAAGCTGCCGAGATCGATTCCGAGGTGATCGGTCGGCGACATGCGGATCGTGCCCACGGTGCCGATGAAGCCGTCCGTCGCTTCGAGGGCGTCCCGGACGGCGGCGGGCTCCGTCGTGCCGGCCCGCTTCATCGCGTCGACCAGCAGAAGCAGCCCGTCATGCGCATAGCCGCCGAATGCGTCCGGCTGCCGGCCGGTCGCGGCGGTGAACTGCTCGCGATACTTGACCAGAATGGCCTTCTGCGGATTGTCGTCCTCCAGCGTCTCCACGATCAGCAGCGACGGCGCCGGGATGCGGATGCCCTCGCCGTCGGCCGCGACGGCCTCCAGATAGCCCTGGGTCGCGGCGGCGTGGCTCATGTAGAGCGTCTGCTCCATGCCGAGCTGGCGAAAGTTGCGGGTGACGATGGCCGGACCCTGGCCGACATCGGCATTGATGACCGCCTCGACGCCGTCGACGGCGCGAATCCGGTTCAGCTGCGGGGTCATGTCGCTGTCCCGCGGACCGTAGCTTTCCTGCGCCAGGATCGTGACGCCCACCTTCGGCGCAAGCTCGCTGCACTGCTTGGCCATCGACTGGGCGAAGCCGCCCTGCCCCGAAATCAGCGCCGCCCGGCTCAGGCCCAGCGTCTTCATGTCCTCGAAGATCTTCTCGCAGGCCATGCGGTCGGTATGCGGAGGCTTGAAAACCCACTCCCGGACCGGCTCGATGATCTCGACGCCGCCCGAAAACGACACGAACGGGATCTCGGCATCCTCGACCACCGGGATCACGGCCATCGAATTGCCCGTCCCGGAACCGCCGATCACCGCGACGACCTCGTCCTCCTCGATCATGCGGGTCGCGAAGTTGCGAGACGCGCTCGCGTCCGACATGTCGTCGTAATAGAAGATACGGATGGTCTCGCCGTTGATCCCTCCCGCCTCGTTGATCTCCTTGACGAGCATCTCGATGGTCAGGCGCTGCGGCTCCCCCAGGAACGACGCGGGGCCGGTGGCCGACGTGAAGGCGCCGATGCGGATCTCGGCCATCGCCGAGGGAGCGGTCGAGACAAGGACGCCCGCGGCAAGCGCCAGTCCAAGGGTTTTCAGCTTCATGTTTTTCCTCCCGGGAAGTTGGCTGCGACACGGCAGCCGTTGAACCGTATTCCGGCAGCAGGCCCTCGCATGCTGCCGCGCCTAGTCTTTGGCCGACCCGCCTTGCTGGCAATGACGGGCAGCTCAAAAAAAGGGGACATTTTCGCTCACGCCGACGCGGGAATTCGCTTCGGCAAAAGTCCGTTCATCGCCTTGCGGCGCCTGTCGTCGATCGGGGTCCGACGCCTCGTCTCCCGATCCGCATGGACGGGCACGAAACGGCCTTGAGCAGCACAGATATCGCCAGGATCGGGGAACGGACGAAATCGTCCCGGACGGCGCGGGGGTCTTCCTTGCGTCATGGTGAAGTCCCCTGCCCGGTCGCCGCCGGTTCGGCGGAAGTGGTGGCGCAAACACGCTGTCGCTTGCCGGCATAGGGCCGGTTGACGACCGGCCGCAGCTCCGTCGCCGCGAACGAGGCGGCCTGCCGCTCCTGCTTCTGGCGCGCATAGAGCGTGGTGCGCTGGATCGGCCAACGGCCCGCGGCCACGATCATCTCCTCCATCCGCTCGGGGGCGGCCTCCTGGCCGTGCTGCGCGCCCGCCGCGCGGGTGATGGATTCGTTCATCAAAGTGCCGCCGAGATCGTTGACGCCGGCTTTCAGGGCGACGGCGACGCCTTCGGGGCCGAGCTTCACCCACGACGCCTGGATGTTCGGAATCAGCGGGTGCAGCACCAGCCTCGCCACCGCATGCATGAGGATCGCCTCGCGGAAGGTCGGTCCCGGCCGCGCGCCGCCGCGCAGGAAGAGCGGCGCCTCCATGGCAACGAACGGCAGGGCGACGAATTCCGTGATCCCGCCGGTGCGCGCCTGCAGGTCCCGCAGCACCAGAAGATGGCGCGCCCAATGGCGCGGATGGTCGATATGACCGTACATGATCGTCGAGGTGGTTTTCAGCCCGACCGAATGGGCCGCCTCCACCGCCGCGACCCATTGGTCGGTCGACAGCTTCCCCTTGCAGAGAACGTCCCTCACCTCGTCATCCAGGATCTCGGCTGCCGTTCCCGGCAACGATCCCAGCCCGGCCTCCTTGAGCCGGCGCAGATAGTCGACGAGCGACAGCCCGAGCGTCGCCGCGCCTTGCGTTACCTCGAGCGGCGAGAAGGCGTGGATATGCATTTCAGGCTGCGCCGCCTTCACCGTGCGCAGGATGTCCAGGTAGGTCTCGCCGGTGTAGTCGGGACTGATGCCCCCCTGCATGCAGACCTCCGAAGCGCCCCGGTCCCACGCCTCGGTCACCCTGCGGGCAATCTCGGGGAGATCGAGATCGTACGGCTTGCCCCGAAGCGCCTCGTGCGTGCGGCCTTTGGAGAAAGCGCAGAACGTGCAGGAATAGGTGCAGACGTTCGTGTAGTTGATGTTGCGCGTGACGACGTAGCTCACGTTCCGCCCGCACCGGGCCTCCCGCAGCGCATCGGCCATCTGGCACACATAGAGCATGTCCCGGCCCCGCGCGCCGAACAGCGCCTCGACGGACCGTTCGTCCAGCCGCTGCCCGGCCATCGCCGTCTCGACGATGCGGCGGATTTCAGGGCGCACCTGCGCCGGCGGCACCGGCTCGTCCAGACCGCCGAACACCTTCGGGTCGGGCGGCTTCGTTCCGCCGGCAAGCCACTCGCACTCGCGTGCCAGCCCTTCGGCATCGGCACGCGCCAGCACGTGGCGCAGGACTTTCGGATCGATCCAGGTGCCCGTGGGATCGATATATTTCGGATAGACCGTCAGGCGCTGAACGAGCTCCTTTCCGGCTGCCGCGGTCTCCGACGACAGCCGGTCGAGATGCGGCCACGGGGCCTCGGGATTGACATGATCCGGCGTGACGGGCGAGACGCCGCCCCAGTCGTTGATCCCCGCCGCGATCAGCTTCTTCAGATCGCCGTGAGCGAGGTTCGGAGGCGCCTGCAGGCTGATGTCCGGGCCGAGCACGATGCGGGCCAGAGCAATCGAACGGAGAAACTCTTCCTCCCCCGGCTCGGGCGCCGACGCCATCCTCGTTCCGGGCTTGGCGCGGAAGTTCTGGACGATGACCTCCTGGATATGGCCGTAGGAGGCGTGAACGTCGCGGATCTGGAGAAGCGAATCCACCCGCTCCTCCCATGTCTCGCCGATCCCGATCAGCAGACCGGTCGTCATCGGAATGCGCAGTTCGCCGGCCTCGCGAAGCGTCGCGAGGCGCAATCCGGGTTGCTTGTCGGGCGACCCGAAATGCGGCAGGCCGCGCTGGCACAGGCGCTCCGACCCGCTTTCCAGCATCAGCCCCATCGAGGGAGCGACCTGTCGCAACGCGGCGAGCTCCTCGCGCGTCATGGTGCCGGCATTGACATGCGGCAGCAGCCCCGTCTCGGCGAGTATGCGGTCGCAGACCGCCCGCACATAGTCGATCGTGGAGGCATGGCCCTGCGCCGCGAGCCAGTCCCGGGCGACCGCGTAGCGAAGCTCGGGCTTCTCGCCGAGCGTCAGCAGGACCTCGTTGCAGCCCGCCGACCGGCCCCGCCGCACGACCGCCAGCACCTGCTCCATCGTCATGAACGGTGCGGCCAGCCGGCGCGGCCCCTTGGCGAAGGTGCAGTAGTGGCAGACGTCGCGGCAGAGCTCCGTCAGCGGCACGAAGACCTTGCGCGAGTAGCTGACGCGATGACCGAACGCCTCGTCGCGCAGGGCGGCGGCCCGTGCCAGCAGCTCCTCGGTCGGCAGTTCGAGCAGTTGCAGCGCCGCCGGCCGGTCCGGAAGCGAGCCGCCCCGAGGATCGGCGGGGAAAGTCAGTGCGTCCACGTTTGCTCCTCCCCTGACCACCGGTGCGACCGGCCGTCGAGCAGCGCCGACAGCACGGCATCGGGCGCCTTTCCCGCCGCGCCGCAGCGCCGGGCGACCTCGAATGCATTGACGGGCGTATCGAGATCCAGCGCGAAGGCGTCCGATTCAAAGAGCCGGTACGGCAGCCCGCGCCGGGCGGCTTCCCGGAAATGCCGCGCGGTGCTGTCCTCGCCGAAGCGATAGGGCAGACCGCCCGGAACGCTGGCGATGCGCACGTTGGTGCCTTGACGCTGCCCGTCGCTCGCCAGGGTGAAGCCATGGGGTCCCAACCCGGCATGCATTGCCAGCATCCGCTCGAACTCGGCGGCGCGGAAGAAGGGGAGATCGGCGCACACGACGGCCACCGGATCGCCTTCGGCCGGACGGAGTTCCGTCTCGGCGGCGGCGAGCGCGCCGTTCAGGCCGCCCGTTCCGTCGTCCCGCAGGTAGTCGAGCCCGGCCCGACGGCAGAATTCCTCCATTTCGGGCTCGGAGCTGACCACGAGGATACGGCGCAGGGTGCGGACCAGGGCAAGTTCCGCCAGCACCGAGCGAGCCATTGCGCGCGCCAGCTGCCGCCTGATCTCGTGGTCGAAGATCGGGCCAAGCCGGCTCTTTGCGTGCGCGAAGGACTTCACCGGTACGATGACATACATCTATCTCACTCCGGTGATCCGGATTCCCGCCTGGCATTTGAACTGCCTGTTGATGGTGATCAGCAGCGACGTCAGCGCCTCGGTGGCGGCGGAGTTCGCCAGAGGCCCGGCATAGTAGGCTTCCATGCCCAGGGTGGCGATCAGGTCGACCACGTCGGCGCAGGCCTCGCGGTCGTCGCCGGTCACCAGCACGTCGCATTCCAGCGGTTCGAGCGACTGCAACTTGTCTGCCGCCACATTCTGGAAAGCCGAAACGACCCGCACGTTCCCGCCCAGAAGCCGCTGCGCCGCGACCGCGGCCGAGCCGCCGGCCGGAAGCTGGACGGTGCCCACCTTCGGCGGGACCAGCGGCACCGTCGCGTCGATGACGATCTTGCCTTGCAGGTGTCCGGCGACGGAGGACAGAAGCGCCTGCTGCTGGGCGAAGGGCACCGTCACGGCGACGACATCGGCCGCCGCGGCGGCGGCACCGTTCTCGTCGCCGCGGATATCGACCGCATCCGTGCCATGGCCGGCAAGGACGGCCCTTGCCCGCTCCGCGGCCGCCTCCGCGTTCTCGCGCGAGCGCGAGCCGATGGTGACGCTGTTTCCGGCCCGCGCGAGACGCAATGCAAGACCGAAGCCCAAGGCCCCCGTTCCACCCAGAACCGCACAGGATTTGCTACCCATCTCTTCTTCTTCGCATCTACTGTCGTGAAGCGGGCTTGCGCGCGAAGAAATCCGCGATCCGACTCTGCGCTTCCGGCGTCATCAGGAGCTCGACGAAGCCCCGCGTCTCGATCCGCGACACCGACTCCCATGGCAAATAGAGGCTCTGGACGGCCACATCCGCGACGCGCCCGGCCGCGCGGTTGTCCGGGCCGGCGAGCCTGCGCAGCCATGCCGGAGCCATTTGCAGCGCCGCCCTGTCCTGTGGGGAGAGGCGATGCGCGCCGAAGCAGCGGCCTTGCCGGTCGAAGGGTTGCACCGGTCCGGGATTGCGGCGAATCCATTCCTTTGCCGCGACAAGCAGTTCCGCGGGTTCGCGGGCCAGCGCATCCACGAGCCCCTCGGACAGGCCCGTCCGCAACGACACTCTTCGCCCCTGGACCAGCCAGGGCAGCGCCCGTTCCAGACCCAGAAGATGCGTCAGCCGGATCACGCCGCCGGCGGCGGGAAGGATGCCGAACTCGACTTCGGGCAGGCCGATCCAGGCATCGTC
This sequence comes from Aquamicrobium sp., assembly GCA_014860725.1. The sequence continues at coordinate 13,100 of JACZJD010000372.1, read as the reverse complement.
GCGGTCCAGCGCGATGCGGTGATGACAGGCAAGGCAAAGCTCGTATCCGCCGCCGAGAGCGGTGCCGTTGATCGCGGCGACGACCGGGACGCCCAGTTGCTCCAGCCGTCTCAGATAGCTTTTCAGCCTTTCGAAATGCGCGAAGGTCTCGCGTTCCATGCCCGGGCGCGTCCGGGCCATGAGCGCGAGGTCGCCCCCGGCGAGAAAGGTCGACTTCGCGGAGGCAACGACGACGCCGCGCAGGCCGTCGCGGGCGGCCTCGAGCCGGTCCATGGCATCGGCCATGCAGGTCATGAACTCGTCGTTCATGACGTTCACCTTGCCCTCCAGATCGAGCGTCAGCGTCGCGATGGCGTCCGCGTCGGTTTCGAGGATGATCCGGCCCATCGGTCTTCTCCTCAAACCCGTTCGATCAGGGTCGCGATCGCCATTCCGCCGGCTGCGCACAGCGTGACCACGCCACGGCGGAGGCCACGGCGCTCAAGCTCGTCGAGCAGGGTCCCGGTCAGGATCGCGCCGGTCGCGCCCAGCGGATGTCCCAGCGCAATGGCGCCGCCGTTCGGATTCATCCTGTCGGGGTCGATCCCGGCATGCCTGAGGAAGCGCAAGGCGACGGAGGCGAAGGCCTCGTTCACCTCGAAGAGATCGACATCTCCATATCCGAGGCGGTGCGTGGCGAGCAGCCGGTCCACGGCCGGGCCGGGGCCGGTCAGCATGACGGTGGGATCGGAACCGACCACCGCGCAGCCGGCGACCCTGCCCCGCGGGGTCAGCCCGTGGCGCTGCCCCGCTTCGGAGGACCCGAGAACGACCAGAGCCGCGGCATCGGCGATGCCCGAGGAGTTTCCCGCGGTGTGCAGATGATGGACCGGACCGATCCCGGGATAGACGTCCCGGGCGATGAGGTCGTAGCCTTCGGCTCCGACACCGGCGAAGGCCGGGCGGAGCTGGCCCAGGCGTTCCAGCGTGGTGTCGGGGCGGACCAGCTCGTCGCGGTCGAGCAGCGGCAGGCCCGCGGCATCCCGAACGGGAACGACGGAGCCGTCGAAATGCCCCGCCTTTTGCGCCCTGTCCGCAAGATGGTGCGAACGCAGGGCGAAGCCGTCCAGCTCCGCCCGCGTCATGCCGTCCATCGTCGCGATAATGTCCGCGGAGATGCCCTGGGGCACATAGGCACCGCCGACCGCGCCGTCGATATCCTCGGCCCAGGGGCCGCCGTCGGAGCCCATCGGGACGCGCGACATCGACTCCACGCCGCCCGCCACGATCAGGTCGGCGTGTCCGGCGGCTATCTTCGCGGCCGCGATGTGGATGGCCTCGCTCCCCGAGGCGCAGAACCGGTTCACCTGCAGGCCCGCCGGATGCGGCCCCCAACCGGCGGCAAGGGCGGCGATCCGGCCGAGCACGCTTCCCTGCTCGCCATGGGGATTGACGGTGCCGAGGACGATCTCGTCAACGGCGTCGCCGCCAATGTCATGGCGCGCCGACAGCTCTTTCAGGAGGCCGGCGACGAGATGAAGCGGCTTCACGTCCGCCAGAGCGCCATCGGGCCGGCCGCGTCCCCGCGGCGTCCGGATGGCGTCGTAGATGAAGGCTTCGCGAACCATTGCCGCTTCTCCCGCCGCCGCTTTCGGTCAGACCGCAGCCGCCCGCTTGCCGAGGATCGCCGCGCGCGCACGGTCCTCGCCGCCGGCATGCAAATCCTTCACGAGCTGCTTCATGATTTCCTTCTCCTCCTCGCTGCGCACGGGGATGGAGAACTCGCAGTTGGTGACCACGTCGCCGAACCGTTCCTTCAGCTTGCGGCCGATGACGTCGTAGGTGCCGAAGACCACGAACTGCTCGAGAACGTCGTCGCTGATCAGCTTGGGCAGTTCTTCCCAGTTCTGGGCGCGGGAGTGGAGCTTGGCCTCCCGCGCCAGATCGCCGAGGCCGACATGCTCGAAGCAGCCGATATAGGCAGGGGTCGAAGCGTAGAAGGCGATCCGCGCCCGGGCGTCCCTGATCTTGGGTTGCAGCTCCTCCTCGTTCGCGGCGGTGGCGATGAGCGGCTTCATCGAAACCCGGAAATTGTCGAGCGAACGGCCGGAGCGTTCGGCGCCCTTGCGTACCTCCGCAAGCATGACGTCGCGGATGTAGCCCGGGGTGCACACGGGGTGAGGGCGAATGCCGTCGGCCACCTCGCCCGCCACCATCGACATCACCGGGTTCACGGCCGCGATGTGGATCGGGATGTCGGGATGCTCGATCGGGCCGGCATCGAACAGGGGGACCATGAGGTCGAGCTTGTAGAACTCCCCTTCGTAGTTGAGAGGCGTCCCGTTCTGCCACGTGTCCCACACGGCGCGCACCGCGCGGATGTAGTCGCGCATCCACGGCCCCGCCGGATGCGCCTCAAGACCGTAGCGCCGCTCGATATGGGCCTTGACCTGCGGGCCCATGCCCAGGGTGAAGCGGCCGCCCGACAGCTTCTGGATGGTCCAGGCGCTGAGAGCCATGACGGTGGGGCTGCGCGGAAAGGCGATGGTGACGGCCGTGCCGACCTTGAGGGTCGTGGTCGCGGCAGCCGCCAGCGCCATGACGACAAAGGGATCGTCCTTGGTCTCCTCGGTCATCAGCCCGTCGAGACCGCACTCCTCCACCAGCCTCGCCTGCTCGCCGATGGTCCGGATGTCGAGCGGCTTGTCCGGTGCGCGCAGCCCGGGGTCGACCTTGCCCATGGGCAAAAGGGTTTCGATCAGCATGAATGTCTCCATTTGCCGAGAGTTGAAGATGGGATGCGCCTTCGACGAAGGCGGCGCGGTGTGCCGCGGCTGTCGCTCAGCGCAACTTGCGGTGATCGACAACCCGGACGGCCTTGCCCTGCGACCGCTCGATGGCGCCGATGGGAACGACGTTCACCGCAGCCGAGACGCCGATCATGGTCTTGATGCGCCTCGTCAGCTCGCGGCTGGCCTCCGCCGCGGCGGCAGGCCCGTCGCTGCTGCGCAGCTCGACGTTCACGCGCAGATGATCGAGCGCGCCCTCCCGGTAGATCTCGATCTGGAAATGTCCGCCGAGCTGCGGGATCGTCAGGATCTGTTCCTCGATCTGCGACGGGAAGACGTTGACGCCGCGGATGATCATCATGTCGTCCGACCGCCCGGTGAAACGGTCCAGGCGACGCATCGGCCTCGCGGTTCCCGGCAGCAAGCGGGTGATGTCGCGCGTGCGATAGCGGATCACCGGCAGGGCCTCCTTGGTCATGGTCGTCAGGACCAGCTCGCCCCACTCGCCGTCGGGCAGCACCGCTCCCGTGTCGGGGTCGATGATCTCCGGATAGAAATGATCCTCCCAAAGCGTCGGGCCATCGAGCGTTTCGATGCATTCGGAGGCGACGCCCGGCCCGATGATCTCGGAGATGCCGTAATAGTCGACGGCCTGCAGGTTGAGCCGCCTGTTTATCTCGGACCGCATCGCTTCGGTCCAGGGCTCGGCGCCGACCAGGGCCACCCGGAGCGCGATGTCGGAATGGCTCAACCCCTGACGGTCGAATTCGTCCGCGATGTTCAGCAGATAGGAGGGGGTGACCATGATGATGGTCGGCTTCAGATCGACCAGCATCTGGACCTGGCGCTCCGTCTGGCCGCCCGATACCGGGATCACCGCGCATCCCAGCGCCTGGGCGCCATCGTGCGATCCGATGCCGCCGGTGAAGAGGCCGTAATTGTAGGCATTGTGCACGCGGTCGCCCGGACGCGCGCCCGCCGCCCTCAGCGATCTCGCGACGAGGCCCGCCCAGGTCTCCAGATCCCTGGCAGTATAGCCCACGACCGCCGGCTTTCCCGTCGTGCCGCTCGATGCATGGAACCGCGCCACGCGGTCCAATGGCACGGAGAACATGCCGAACGGATAGTTCTCCCGGAAATCCTGCTTCACCGTGAAGGGAAAGTTGGCCAGATCCTCGAACGAGCCGAGATCGCCCGGCTGAATCCCGCTCTCGTCGCACTTCCTGCGGAAAGGCCGGCAGTTGGCGAAGGCATGATGCAGCACATTGCGGAGACGGTCCCACTGAAGCGCGCGAAGCTCATCTATGCTGGCCTTCTCGATGGCCTCCAGCTCGAAACCGCGTCCGCTTTCAGTCACACTCACCGGCATCTCGTCCGTTCCTCCCCTCCATCAGCCTTGCCGACGCTCCGTCGCCTGGCGCGACGCCGCTTGCACGACAATTACTGGACCACGGGGTTCCCGAAAAAAAGGACAGAAACAACCAATATAAAGCACAGATTTCAACGCGGCCGACCGGAGGCGTCGCGGCTGCGTTCTCATAAATAATTATTTTTATTTATGTTTTTTCCCGATCGACCTTACGACTTCGATTCGAGGCCGTTTCGCCATCTGCGGCGAAAATTCACAAAATCCGTGCCCTTGGCGACGCCGGGGGGGCCGCTACTCGCGTTGCTCCAGCTGGCGGATTCGCTCGCGGGCGTCGTCGCCCTCGGGGATCGGCCGGCCGCTGTCGCGCCATTCGATGGCCGCCTTGAAGCCGTGCTTCTGGGCGTAGCGCCGGAACCACAGGCCCTCGGGGTTGTGCCGCGTGATGCCGTCGAAGAGGGTCGCGAGCATCTGGCTCTGCTCCAGCCCCATGTTCAGCATCACCTGATTGACGACCATCTTGTGCATCGCCAGATGGCCCTTCGGCACGCCGGCGATGCGCTCGGCCAGCGTCCTCGTCGCGCTCTCGAGCTCGTCCGGGGGGACGGCCGTGTTCGCCAGGCCCCACTCGGCGGCGGTGCGCCCGTCGATGACGTCGCCGGTGAACATCAGCTCCTTGGCGCGCACGGGGCCGAGCCTGAACGTCCACATCGCCGTCGTCGGGCAGCCCCACACCCGCGTCGGCATGTAGCCGATGCGGGCGTCCTCGGCGATCACGATCAGGTCGCAGCAGAGCGCGATGTCGCTGCCGCCCGCGACGGCGGCGCCGTGGATCTTGGCGATGGTGGGCTTGGAGCAGCGCCACAGGCTCATGAAATCCTCGGTGTTGCGCTTCATCGCCGCATAGTCGACCAGCGGGTCCCACGGATGGCTTTCCTGCTGGCAGGGATGATCGATCACGCTTTCCGCGGAAGCGGCGAGGTCGTAGCCGCCGCAGAAGCCCTTACCCGCGCCTTCGACCACGATGACGTGGACGTCGTCGTTCTCCTGCGCCCACTCGACCGCCTGGCGGATTTCGCCGGGCATCTCGTCGGTGATGGCGTTGAAGCGCTCGGGCCTGTTCAGGACGAGGCGGGCGATCCGCGGCGAGGCGGGGTCCTGGGCGATCGTCAGGGTCGAGAAATCGGGCATGGTCTCCTCCGGTGTGACAGTCAGCATTGACCGTATCAGCCTCCATGGTACAGTCAACGCTGACTGTCCGGAGGAGAGAATGCCGTCCAAGCGACGCTCCCGTGAAAGCGCGAGGCACGACGGGGCCGCGACCCGCAGGAGGCTGCTCGATGCGGCGGTCGAGTGCCTGATCGAGCTTGGCGTCGCCGGCACGACCACGCTCGCGGTGCAGCATCGGGCCGGGGTAAGCCGCGGCGCGCTGCTGCATCATTTTCCGAACCATGCCGTGCTGCTGGCGGCGAGCGTGGCCGAGCTGGTGGCGCGCAACGAGAAGGCCGTCGCGCTTTCGCGGCTCGGCCTGCACGAAGCCGGGGACCCGCTGGAGGGGGCGATCCGGGCCGTCGCATTTGCCGCCAGCCAGCCCGCCGCCCTCGCGGAGCTCGAGCTTTGGGCCGTGGCGCGGACGGACGAGACGCTGAGGCAGGCGGTGATCGCCGCGGAGCGCGCAGCCCGCCGCGATCTCGACCGCGTCTATTCCGAGCTCTTCGGACGGTGGTCGGGTTCGGAGGCCTATGACGAGGCGATCTCGCTCACGCTCCACTTCATCCGCGGGCTGGCCATCTCGGAAAACATCCGCACCTCGCCGCAGCGCCGCGACCGCCTCATCGCCGCGTGGACGGCAGCCATGCGCCCCATGCTCGAGGGGGATTCGGAGGCAGGGGCCGCCCGTCGCCGGTGACGAGGGAAAGCGGAGGCGGGGTGGCTAGATCGTGATCACGTGGTCGGGGTCGGGCTGCTCGTCCTTGGGCGCCTGGCTGTAGTCGCCGAACGCCTGGTCCCGCTGCGTGATCGCGGCCCGCACGCCCTCCCTGCCCGCGAGCTCGATGAAATCGAGCGCTTCGGGCGTGTTGCGCATCAGGCCGTCGAGGATGGGGCCGAGGGTCTGGGTCGAGGCCAGGCCCATGTTCTCGTAGGCCTGGTTGACGATCAGCTTCATGGCGGAAAGCTGCGACAGGGGGATGGTCGCGAGCTGCCGGGCCGTCTCCAGGACGGTCGCCTCGAGGTCGGCGAAGGGGACGGCCCTGTTGATCAGCCCGACATCCGCCGCCTGCCGGCCGGACAGGGGACGACCGGTCAGTGCGTATTCCTTGGCCTTGGTCAGGCCCAGCCGGTAGATCCACATGCCGCTCAGATACGCGCCCCACATGCGGGAATAAGGGGTGCCGATGCGGGCGTCCTCGCTCGCGATCACGATGTCGGCGCAAAGCGCGTAGTCGCTGCCGCCGCCGACGCACCAGCCGTGCACCTGGGCGATGACGGGCTTGGACGAGCGCCAGATGCTCATGAACTTCTGCGTCGGCGACTGCGAGGGCGTCGTGGCGAAGGCGAAGTCCTTGCCGGCGTCCCACTTGCCGTCCGTGGTGATGGCGGAATCCCAATGATGGAATCCCCCGCCGAAATGGAAGCCGCCGCAGAACGAACGCCCGGCGCCGCGGAGGATGACGACCTTCACCAGCGGGTCGCCCGTCGCGGCGGCCATCGCCGCCTCGATCTCGTCCGGCATCGGCGGCACGATCGTGTTCAGGTGCTCCGGCCTGTTCAGGGTGATGGTGGCGATCGGTCCTTCGACCGAATAGGCAATCGTCTCGTAGGCCATGATCTCGTCTCCCGGCGTTTTCCCCGTACCGACCGATTGGTCGGTCTGTGCATATTGCCGCTTCTTGGCGACCGATGCAAGCATGCAGCCGATTCAGGTACAGCGCAGGCACCGGCCCGGCCGGAACGCCGCTTGCGTGCGTCGGCCACGGGCATCCGGGGCTTCGCCTTGACGTCCCCACCTGTCTCGCAGACAAATGCCGGCATGCCGAGCGTTCCCCCCGACAAGCACAAGCCCTCCGCGCCGGGCGACCCGCGCAGCCGGATTCTCGGCGCTGCGGAGCAGGCCTTCGCGTCGCAGGGGTTCCATGGCGCGTCGCTGAATTCCATCGCCCGGGCCGCGGGGCTGAGCAATCCGGGCCTGATCCACCATTTCCCGACCAAGGCGGCGCTCTATCTCGCCGTGCTGCGCTGGATCGGCGAGGAGATCACCGGGCTGATGACGGAAGCGCTCGACGGGCTGTCCGATCCGGAACGCCGGCTGCGCGCGGTGGTGCTGACGCAGGTGGAATGGACCTTTCGCCGCCCGGCGGCGATCAGGCTCATCGTGCGCGAGCTAATCGACAATGTCGGCAGGGTCGAGACCGCCGATTATCTGCCGCTCGCGGGCGTCGTGGAGACCCTGCTCGGCGAAATCGAGCACGCGCAGAAGCACGGGCTGGTGTCGCGCGGCTCGCCGATGGCCCTCGTCGTCCAGATGCTCGGGACCCTGTCCTACGGGCTTGTCGCGAGGCCGACCTTCCTGCGGATGGGCCTCGGAGGGCCGGAGATGACGGACGACCGCGCCTGGGCCGACGAGATGTCGGAAACGCTTCTGCGCTCCCTGATGGCGGAGACTTCGGCCGGGCAGGTCGAATAGATCGGCCAGGCGGAACCCGGGCGCTCTGCGATCGCCCTTGCCGTTCCGGCAACGTCGAAGCCGGCGGTGCGGGCCGCCGGCTTCCTTTCTCGCGCTGTCGGTGTCGCCGGTCCTACCAGGCCGGGACGACCGCGCCCTTGAAGGTGTCGACCACGAACTGCTTCACCTCGTCGGTGTGGTAGGTATCGACGAGCTGCTTCACCCAGGGCGCGTCCCTGTCGGCGCTGCGCACCGCGATCAGGTTGATGTAGGGGGCCTTGGCGCCCTCGGTCAGGATCGGGTCGGTCGCCGGGTTCAGGCCCGCCTCGAGCGCGTAGTTCGAGTTGACGGCCGAGGCGTCGGTGTCGTCCAGCGAGCGCGGGAGCTGTGCCGCGTCGAGCTCGATGAAGTTGAGCTTCTTCGGGTTCTCGGTAATGTCGGCGACCGTGACCCGCAGGCCCTTCTCCGCGTTCAACTTGATGTAGCCGTGATCGGCGATCACCAGCAGGGCGCGCCCGCCATTGGTCGGGTCGTTGGGGATGCCGACGGTGGCGCCTTCCGGCAGCTCGTCGAAGCTCTTGTGCTTCTTCGAGTAGATGCCGAGCGGGAAGTTGACCGTGTAGGCGACGTCGACCAGATCGAAGCCGCGGTCGGCGATCTGGTTGTCGAGATAGGGCTTGTGCTGGAACGAGTTGGCGTTGAGCTCGCCGTCGTTCAGCGCCTGGTTGGGCACGACGTAGTCCGAGAATTCGAGGATCTCGATGTCGAGCCCGTCCCTGGCGGCGATCTCCTTCACCTTCTCGAGGATCTGGGCATGCGGGCCGGGCGTGACGCCGACCTTGATGGCTTCGGCCGAGGCGGTGCCGGCGAGCAGCGCCAATGCGAGGCCGGCGGCAAGGGTGAGTCTGGTGATCATTTCAGGATGCTCCTGTTTTCTGCTTGGGAGAGAAGAGGGGATCAGCGCGGCCGGATGCGCTTGTCGAAGCGCCGCGCGAGCCGGTCGCCGGCCGACTGGACGAGCTGGACGAGAACGATCAGCACCACCACCACGATGGCCATCACGTCGGGCATGAAGCGCTGGTAGCCGTAGCGGATGCCGAGATCGCCGAGCCCGCCGCCGCCGACGGCGCCGACCATGGCCGAATAGCCGATGAGGCTGACGACGGTGAGCGTCAGCGCCAGCGTGATGCCGGGGCGCGCCTCGGCGAGCAGCACCTTCCAGACGATCTGGAGCGGCGTCGCGCCCATGGCGCGCGCCGTCTCGACGAGGCCGGGATCGACCTCGCGGATGGCGGCTTCCACCAGCCGCGCCACGAAGGGGATGGTCGCGATGGTCAGCGGCACGATGGCCGCGTTGGTGCCGATCGAGGTGCCGGCGACGAGCCGCGTGAACGGGATGATGGCGACGACGAGGATGATGAACGGCGTCGAGCGCGTGGCGTTGACCACCGCGCCCAGGACGCGGTTGGCGAGCGGCGCGGAAAACAGCTCGCCCTTGCCGCTGGTGGCGAGGAACACGCCGAGCGGAATGCCGAGCGCCGAGCCGATGACGACGGCGACCGCGACCATGTGCAGGGTCTGGCCGGTGGCGCGGACGATGAGCCACAGGATTTCAGGCGACATGGCCGAGCACCTCCGTCGAAAGGCCGCGCTCGGCGAGGAAGCCGCGCACCTGCGCCAGGCGCGCCTCGTCGGCGGGAAAGGAAACGACCAGCGTGCCGAAGGGGCGGCCCGCGATCTCGTCCACGGCGCCGCCGAGGATGTTGAGCTCGAGCCCGAGCTCCCCGGCAAGGCGCGACAGCACCGGATCGGTGGCATGCGGCCCGGTGAAGACGATGCGCAGCACCGTCTGGCCCGACGGCGTCGGTTCCGGCGTCAGCCGCGCCGCGACGTGGTCGGGCAGCGCCATGCCCGCGACGCCCGAAAGCAGCGCCCTTGTCGTCTCGTGCTTCGGGCCGCTGAAGATGTCGAAGGTGGAGCCGCGCTCGACGATCTGGCCGCCGTCGATGACGGCGACGTGGTCGGCGATGCGCTTCACCACCTCCATCTCGTGGGTGATGAGCAGGATCGTCAGGCCGAGGTCGCGGTTGATGCGCGAAAGCAGCTCGAGCACCGACCGGGTGGTCTCCGGGTCGAGCGCCGAGGTCGCCTCGTCGGAGAGCAAGAGCTTCGGCTCGGTCGCCAGCGCGCGGGCGATGCCGACGCGCTGCTTCTGGCCGCCGGAAAGCTCGGCCGGGTAGCGCTCGCGCTTGTCGGCGAGGCCGACGAGCTCGATCAGCGGGAGCACGCGGGCCGCGATCTCCTTGCCCGAGACGCCGGCGATCTCGAGCGGCAGCGCCACATTGTCGAAGACCGTGCGCGAGGAGAGCAGGTTGAAGTGCTGGAAGATCATGCCGATGGAGCGGCGGATGCCGCGCAGCTTCGCCTCGGAAAGCTGCGCCACGTCGACGCCGTCGACCACCACGCGGCCGGAGGTCGGCTTCTCCAGTCCGTTGACCAGCCGGATCAGGGTCGACTTGCCGGCGCCGGAGCGGCCGATGATCGCCGTCACCGAGCCGCGGGGCGCGACGAGGTCGATGCCGTCGAGCGCGGTCACGGCCGCGCTGTTGCGGCTGGCGGGGAAGGTCTTGGTGACGGCCTCGATGCGCACGAGGGCGTCGTCGCCGGCGGCGGCCTTGCCGGCCTCGTCGGGCGATGCCCCGTGCTGCGCGTCCTGCGCGATCCTGACGGCCATGTTCACGGCAGCCTCGCATGGACGGGACGCCGCGGCGCGGCGGGCGCCGACCGGGCGGCGCCATCGGGGTAACGGTATTTCGGCATGGGGATCGGCATTTCCGGTACTCGAACGGGGAAGGAGGATCGACCCGTCCTGCCGCGGGAGGAGGTGCGGCGGGACGGGTCTCGATACGCGCCCGGGAAGTCAGGGACGCGTCAGATGGAGGCGGCGGCCTCGATCGTGCAACCCGGACGGCAGCCTGCCATGAGGCCGCTGTCCGGCAGAGCGGACATCGTCATTGCCGCAACGGCTGAAGGCAGTGCGCGGGCCATGGACGTCGACATCGTGGCAAGTCCTGTTCAGGGAGATCTGATTGCCCCGGAAGATGCGGGCTTTTCCCGCGCCTGTGGAGTTACGCCGTTCCAACTTGAAGCCGCGGAGGAGAAATTTCTTACTGTCTTGCCCGGCGATGCGGCCGGAAACGGGAGAATGGAATTCGCCGGATCGGGCGATATTTGGATTTCCTTGCGTGTCGCGCCGCCGGCGCGACCGGCATAGATGAGGTCATCGGCCGGCGGGTCTCCCATCTTTGCCGGCCGGTGTTCCCCTCTGGAGGGTTCCCCCTCATCTGCCGGGCCGTTTCGGCCCGGCTTTTTTGTCTCCACCTCGACGGCAGATCGGCATGCGCCGGCTTCGCTGCGGTGCCTCCCGGCAACCAAAAGCCGCGCGGCGCGTTGAAGCGGTTTCCGCTCTGGGAGGAGTACGATGACGAAGCTGCATCTGCCGGTTACGGTGTTCACCGGTGCGCGCGGCCCGCGCGACCTCTGCACGGTGGAGGACCTCATCGAGTTTCTCGAGGAGTGGCCGCCGGCGCGGCGCGGACCGCTGCGCGAGGAGGTCCGGCGGCTGTGCCTCGCCGTCTATGCCGGCGAGGCGACGGCGGAAGACGCGCGCAAGGCTTTCGTCGTCTTCGCCAGGCTGATGAACGTGCTGGAGCCGACCTTCGACACGGTTCCCGGCTACGACATGCCGGAACAGGACGCGCGGCAGTAAACGAGACCCGCCCCCGGCCGGCGCCGGAGGCATTCCATACCGGCGAAGAAGAGGAGCCCGCCTGCATCCGCTCCCCGCCGCGGGCGCGGCGGGGAGCGGCATTGCGCCTCAGAAATCGACCGTCAGGCCGACATTGAACGACCGGCCCGGCCCGCGCACCGGATCGAGGTTGCCGGCGCGATGCTCGGCGGCGTTCAGGCCGCCGAGCGGCAGATGGTGGTTCGTGTCGAACAGGTTGTCGACGCCGGCGTCGAAGCGCAGGTTCTCGTATCTGTAGCTCGTGCGGAGGTTGACGAGCGCGTAGGCGTCCGTCCGCTGCTCCAGGCGCACCGGATCGACGCGGCTCTTGTCGGCGACCGCCTGCAGCTCGACCGCGCTCGTCCAGCCGCCGAGCGCGTGCTCGAGCGACAGGCGCAGGTTCGGCGGCATGATGTTGTAGAGCGGCAGGCCCGTGTCGAGGTTGCGGCCGCGCACATAGCTGAAGGCTGCGCGCGCGTTCCAGTCGCCATAGGCGTAGCCGAGATATTTCGAGCCCTCGATGTCGAAGCCGTAGAGCTCGGCGTCATGGTTGGCGAAGCGCAGCAGCGCCTGCGTCGGCCGCCCCGCCCGCACCACGTCGCGCTCCCAACGCACGCCGATATAGTCGTCGACGCGCGTGTAGTAGGCCGTCGCCTTGAGGTGCCAGTCCTGCTGCCCGGCATCGTGCCATTCGAGGCTCGCGCGGACGGTGTGGGCGACCTCCGGCTTCAGGTCCGGGTTGCCGACATAGCCGTTGAGGTCGCCCGTCCAGTTGACCATGCTGGACGCCATGTTGTTGGTCGACCAGGCATAGCGCTCGTAAAGGTTCGGCGATCTCGTCTTGCGGGCGAAGCCGAACTCGAGCGCATGCGATTTGCCCGGCTCGTAGCGGGCCGTGGCCGTCAGGTCGAGATTATGGTCCTCGCGCCTGCGGTCGAGCGCATTGAAGGCGGCCGCGTCGGGCGCGTACATCATGCCGTTGTTATAGCCGACGACATCGCCTGTATTCGTGCTGACGAACTCGTAGCGCGCGCCGAACAGCGTCTGCCACGCGGGCGTCCATTCGGTCTCGACCTCGCCGTAGAGTGCCGCGCGGTCGCGCTTGCCGTCGTTGATGTTCCAGAACGTGTCCGGCCCCATCATCATCGAGCCCGCGACTGGGGGCCACCAGTCGTCGAGCCGGTAGCGGTGATATTCATGACCAAGCGTGATGCGCTGCCCCTCATAGGACGTGATGTCCGCCTTCAGGCTGTAGCCGGTGTCGCTGCCGTCCGTTTCCATCGGCATCGCGCCGGGATTGCCGATGATGTCCATCGAGTGGCGGACATCGTGGCGGTAGAGCCTGCCGCTCAGCGTGCCCCAGTCAAAATCGCCGGAATAGCTGCCGTTGACCGAGAAGGCACGGTTGTCCGTCATGTCCATGAACTGGTTGACGAAGCCCTGATAGGGGATTCTCTGCCAGCCGAGATCGAGGCCGAGCTGATGGTTCTCGCTGCGGACGGCGGCGCTGAGCAG
>JACZJD010000371.1 GCA_014860725.1 Aquamicrobium sp. | reverse complement strand
GCCCCCGGCGCCTCGCGCGTCTCCACCTTGATCCGCGTGTAGAAGGCGTTGCGCATGATCGTGAACAGCCACGACTTCATGCTGGTGCCGGGGCGGAACTGGTGCAGGCTCGCAAGCGCCCGCGTCAGCGTCTCCTGCACCAGATCGTCGGCCTCGGTGGTCTCGCGGTAGAAGGTTCTGGCGAAGGCGCGCAGGGCGGGGATCAAGTCGACGATCTCCGCCTGCGGGGCAGCGGACCCATGCTGTTTCAGTCCCGGCACCGGGCTGGCCTCCTCGTTACGGCAGGGCAAGCCCCCATGCGATTTTAATGCAGGCCCAAGAGGGAAGTTCCGGGCGGCGGGGAAATTTCCCGCACGCCGCCGCAGGCGCGGCCGCAACGTGTTCACAACCCTTGGCGTCCGCCACGGCCGGGCCGCCATTTCCGGCGATTTCGCGGCGAAAATCCGCCCTTGGAGGGAACACCTGTCCGCCCCGGCAGTTTGCCGATCAGGAAATCAGCGAGGGAGACCGGCCATGGCGACGTCCGCATATCGAGGAGAACGCAGGGGAGCGGGCGTGTGGCTGATGCGGGCGCTCGCAGGCGTGCTGCTGCTTTTCGGCGTCCCGATCTTCCTCGGCGGCATCTGGCTCATCGGCCTCGGCGGCTCCTGGTATTATGCCTTCGCCGGGCTCGGCCTTCTCGTCACCGCATGGTTTCTCTTCCGTCGCTCCATGCTTGCGGTGTGGGTCTATCTTCTCGTCTTCGCCGGCACGCTGATCTGGGCGCTGTGGGAGGCCGGGCTCGACGGCTGGGCCCAGGTGCCGCGCCTCGTCGCGCCGACGCTGGTGCTGGTTATGGTGCTGCTCGCCATTCCGGCGCTGAAAGACGGCGTCCGGCGCAGGCGCGAGCGCGTGGCGGCCGGCCTTGCCGGGCTGCTGGCCGCAGGTGCGGCGCTGACGGCCCTGCTCCTCTCCGAAGGGCCGGTCGCCATCGCGCAGCAGCAGCCGGACCAGCCGCCCCCGGCCACGGAGGACGAGACGCCCGACGCCCCGCCGGAGGCGGCCGTGGAGCCTGCCGTCTACGCCATGCCCGAGGCGGGCGCCGACTGGCCCGCCTATGGCGGCACGCATCACGCGACGCGCTACTCGCCGCTCGGCCAGATCACGCGCGACAACGTCTCCCGGCTGGAGCAGATGTGGGAATTCCGCACCGGCGACATGCCGGAGGCGGATGAGCGCTTCTCCAACCAGAACACGCCGCTCAAGATCGACGACCGGCTGCTGATCTGCTCGTCCATGAACAAGATCATCGCCCTCGACGCCGTCACCGGCCTGGAAATCTGGCGCTACGACCCGCAGGTCTCCACCGACGCCATCCCCTACAACGCCACCTGCCGCGGGCTCGCCTATTACGAGGCGCCCGCCATGGACGCGGCGGAGCTGTGCCAGCGGCGCGTCATCATGAACACGCTCGATGCGCGCCTGATCGCCGTCGATGTCCGGACGGGGCAGCTCTGCCCCGAATTCGGCAATGGCGGCATCGTCGATCTGGAGGAAGGCCTCGGCCACACCGTGCCGGGCTGGTACGCCCCCACCTCGCCGCCGACCATCGTGCGCAACGTCGCCGTCGTCCATTCGCAGGTGCGCGACGGCCAGCGCCGCGAGGCGCCCTCGGGCGTGGTGCGCGGCTACGACGCCGAAACCGGCGAGATGGCGTGGGCCTGGGACATGGGCCGCCCCGGCGAGACGGGCCTGCCGCCCGAGGGCGAGACCTACACCCGCGGCACGCCCAATGTCTGGACCATCGCCTCGGGCGACAACGAGCTCGGCCACGTCTATCTGCCGCTCGGCAACTCGTCGGTGGACTACTGGGGCGGCGACCGCAGCGAGGCGGAGAACACCTATTCGACGGCGCTCGTCGCGCTCGACGTCACCACGGGCCAGCCGGTGTGGCATTACCAGACCGTCCATTACGACATCTGGGACTACGACCTCGGCTCGCAGGGCACGCTGATCGACTTCCCCACGCCCGACGGCCCGGTGCCGGCGCTGATCCTGCCGACCAAGCAGGCGATGTTCTGGGTCTTCGACCGCCGCACCGGCGAGCTGCTGGTCGAGGTGGAGGAGCGGCCCGTGCCGCAGGGCGGCGTCGAGCCGGAGCGGCTGTCGCCGACCCAGCCCTTCGTCGTCGACTTCCCCAACGCGCTCAGGCCCGATCTCGAGGAACGGCACATGTGGGGCATGACGCCGCTCGACCAGCTCTGGTGCCGCATCCAGTACCGGCAGAGCGTCTACGAGGGCATGTATACCCCGCCCTCGACCGACTGGTGGATCCAGTTCCCCGGCTACAACGGCGGCTCCGACTGGGGCGGCGTCGCCGTCGACGTCGAACGCGGCATCATGGTCGCCAACTACAACATCACCGCCAACCGCAACCGGCTGGTACCGCGCGAGGAGGTCGAGGAGCACGGCATCGTGCCCATCGACCAGCCCGGCTGGCACGATAACAGCCCGGACAACATCTCGCCGCAGGCGGACACGCCCTACGGCATCCAGGTCAATGCCGGCTGGCGCGTGCGCTTCACCGATCTCCTGTGCACCCAGCCGCCCTATGGCGGCATCATGGCCGTGGACCTCGCCACGCGCGAGGTGCTGTGGGACAAGCCCTTCGGCACGGCGCGCCGCAACGGGCCGTTCGGCCTGCCGTCCTTCCTGCCCTTCGACATCGGCACGCCCAACAATGCCGGCGCGGTGGTGACGGCGAGCGGGCTGATCTTCATCGCGGCCGCGACCGACAACCTGCTGCGCGCCATGGACATCGAGACCGGCGAGGTGCTGTGGACGACGACGCTGCCGGCCGGCGGCCAGGCGAGCCCGGCCATGTACGAGGCCAACGGCCGCCAGTACCTCGTCATCAACGCCGCCGGCCACAATTTCATGGAGACGCCGATAGGCGACTACTTCCTCGCCTATGCGCTGCCGGAAGAGGCGGACTGATGGAAGCGGTCGGCATGCAGCGGAAGGACGCCCGCCGGGAAGACCGCATGCCCGTCACGAGAATGCCGATGCATGCGGAAGGCCGCTTCCCCTTCTTCCCGGCGTCGCGACAGCACAAGCACAAGCGAGGATGGAAACGATGAGCGAGAACGAACCGACTTTCCCGCAGACCCCGGCGGCGGACCGCAACGGGCATGCGAAGGCACCGCGGCGGGAGGAGGATGGCCTGCCGATCTCCCGGCGGTCGCTGCTGGCTGGCTCTGCCGGGCTGACGCTCGGCTCGCTGGCCCTGAGCGGCGGGGCGGCGGCGCAGGATCACGGGGCCATGCACGTCGCCGGGCACGCCTCGCGCAGCGCGCCGGTCGGCCATTTGAGCCAGCGCGCCTATTCGGTGCCCACGCCGGTGGCGAACGACATCGCGCACGACCCGTCGGTCGTGCCGCCGCCCATCGGCGAGCGCGGGCCGGAGACCGTCCGCGTCGATCTCGAGACGGTCGAGGTCGAGGCGAAGCTCGACGACCGCGCGACCTTCCGCTACTGGACGTTCAACGGCACGGTGCCCGGGCCCTTCGTCCGCGTGCGGGTCGGCGACACCGTCGAGGTGCATCTGCGCAACCACGACGACAGCTGGATGCCGCACAATATCGACTTCC
>JACZJD010000052.1 GCA_014860725.1 Aquamicrobium sp. | reverse complement strand
GTGGCGTAGTAGCGCGTCCTGACCAGCGGCAGCAGCGCCAGCCCGATCGCGAACAGCACGATGATCGGCGTCACGCCCAGCCGCTGCGCCTCCTGCGCCGTGAAGCCGAACACCTCGGAGGCGAAGAAGGCGGTGGCGAAGGCGATCGACAGCGGCCCGATGAAGGTCGTGGCCTTACCCGACAGCGCGTAGAGGCCGAACGCCTCCGTGACCTTGTCCCGGTCCACCTGATCGACCAGCAGCGTGCGCGAGGCGGCCTGGATCGAGCCGCCGGCCGAGCCGATCAGCGCGCCCGCCGTGTAGAACACGATGTCGGGCAGGCGGCTTCCGCCCGCTTCCGCCGCCACCGTCACGAACAGCACCTCGGTCTGGGTGGTGGAGATGACGAGCACGCAGCAGAAGATCAGGATCAGGATCGACCACGTCACCACGACCTTGGGGCCGTAGCGCTGGTCGGCGCGGCCGCCGAGCCAGGCGCCGAGCGCGCCGGTGATGTTGGCGAGGATGCCGAACACGCCGATCTGGATGATCGACCAGCCGAGCACGCCCGCCGCATAGATGCCGCCGAAGGCGTAGAGCGCGTTGAGCGCGTCGCGGTAGAACATCGACGACATCAGGAAGCCGAAATAGCTGCGGTCGCCGGGCAGGCCGCGCAGCGTGGCGACGAGGTTCTCGAGCCCGCGCTTGATCGCGCCGCTGCGCGCGGGCTTGCGCGCCGCGTCCGGCGTGAACAGGAACATCGGCAGCGCGAAGACGACGTACCAGATCGCCGTCAGCGGCCCCGAGGCACGGTCGCCCTCGCGCGCGGCCGGGTCGAGGCCGAAGATCGGCTCGAAGCCGAGCAGCGTGCGCCCGGTCTCGGGCGAGGCCGACATGAAGCCCAGCACCAGCACCAGCGAGATCAAGCCGCCGACATAGCCCAGCCCCCAGGCGGAGCCGGAAAGCCGGCCGAGCTGCGAGCGCGGCACGAGGTCGGGCATCATCGCATTGTTGAACACCGCCGCGAACTCCATGCCGAAGACGGCGATGGCGATGGCGATCAGCACGAAGGTCAGGTCGCCCATGCCGGGCGTCGCGAACCACAGGCACCAGCAGCCGATGACGCCGATGACCGAGAACACGAACACCCACGGCTTGCGCGGGCCGCTGGCGTCGGCGATCGCGCCCAAGACCGGCGAGGACAGCGCGATCAGAAGCCCGCCTATGCCGGTGGCGTAGCCCCACAACTCCTGCCCGCGCGCCGCGTCCGGCGCGACGGCCGCCGCGAAATAGGGCGCGAAGACGAAGGTGATGACG
The DNA here is from genome assembly GCA_014860725.1 of Aquamicrobium sp. The sequence continues at coordinate 3,388 of JACZJD010000052.1, read as the reverse complement.
AGCGTATGGAAGGGCTGCTGCGCCCAGTCGAACAGCATCCATCCCCAGATGCCGCGCCGCGGGACCGGCACGTGTTTGTCGTCGTCCATGGCCCGCCCTTCCTCCCTTGCGTGGAAGCTTCGCTCAGCTCAGATCGGTCATCAGGCCGGAGGCGACCGTCAGGCGCGAGACGGTGAGCTCGCCGCCCTCCGTCAGCGCCTGCAGCCGCTCGCGGATGCGTGCGACACGCTCGCCGCCCGCCTCCAGCCATGCGGCCACCGGCTCGTCCGCCGCGCCATGGGCGGCGAGCGCCGCGACGGCGATGCCGCGACGGGCCGCACCGATGGTTTCGAGCGCCCGCGACAGCGCCAGCCCGTCATAGTAATCGGTCGGCGACAGCGCCCGTGCCGCCTCGTTGATGCGGCCGATGCGGAACGCCTTGGTCACGGCGAGGAAGGCCCGCGCCGCCTTGACCAGATCGCCGCCGGTCTCGGCCGCGACGCACATCATGTCGGGGATGGATTCGGCCACCCACAGGAACGCGACCTTGTGCGCCAGCGCCTCGGGCGCGCCGGCCTTGAACAGCTCGTGCGTGCGCTCCTCGAGCCGCCCGGCGATGAAGGACGGCAGCATGGCGGGAAGCCGCCCCTCCAGCGTCTTGCGCGCCTCGCGCAGCGCCGCGATGCGCTGGCCGAGCGGTGCTGCGGCATCGTCGTTCTTGAGCAGCCACGCCGTCGCCGCATGCACGAGCCGCCCGACCGACTGGTAGAGGTCGAGCTGGGCGTCGCCGTCGATCTTCGTGTCGAGCGCGTCGATCTCGGCATAGAGCGCGGGCAGCTCGAAGCCGTCGCGCACCACGGCATAGGCCGCGACCGCCTCCGCCGCGGAGCGGCCGGTCAGGTCCTGCATGCGCGCGATGAAGGACGGTCCGCCGCGATTGACCGCGTCGTTGGCGAGCTGGGTGGCGACGATCTCGCGCCTGAGACGATGGCCCCTGATCTCGCCGGCATATTTCTTGGCCATCCTCGCCGGGAAATAGGCGAAGAGGTCGGCCTCGAAATGCGGATCGTCGGGGAGCGCGGTCGCCACGACGTCGTCGAACAGCGTCAGCTTGGCATAGGCGAGCAGCACGCCGAGCTCGGCCCGCGTCAGCGGCTCGCCGCGCAGCTGCCGCTCCGCCACCGCCGCGCTCGACGGCAGCGCTTCCACCGTGCGGTCGAGCAGGCCGCGCGCTTCGAGCGCCTGCATGAAGCGCTCCTGATGCGCGAGGTCGGCGAGGCCGCGCCGCCGCGCCAGCGACAGCGCCAGCGTCTGCTGGTAGTTGTTGGCGAGCACCAGCGCCGCCACCTCGTCGGTCATCTCGGCCAAGAGCTTGTTGCGGGCCGGGCGCGTCAGCTTGCCGGTGCGCATCGCCGCGGCCAGCGCGATCTTGATGTTGACCTCGACGTCGGACGAGTTGACGCCGCCCGAATTGTCGATGGCGTCGGAGTTGCACCGCCCGCCGGCAAGGCCGTATTCGATGCGCGCGCGCTGGGTCATGCCGAGATTGGCGCCCTCGCCCACCACCTTGGCGCGGATCTCGGCGCCGGTGATGCGGATCGCGTCGTTGGCGCGGTCGCCGGCGTCGGCATTGGTCTCGGAGGAGCCGCGCACATAGGTGCCGATGCCGCCGAACCACAGGAGATCGACCGGCGCCTTGAGGATGGCGCTCATGATCTCGGCCGGCGAGGCCGTCGTCTTCTTCAGCCCGACGGTCTCGGCCGCCTGCGGCGTCAGCGTCACCGACTTGGCCGAGCGGGACACGACCATGCCGCCCTCCGACAGCTTCGTCCGGTCGTAGTCCTGCCATGAAAGCTGCGGGTTCTCGAACAGCCGCTTGCGCTCCTCGAAGGAAACGGCTTCGTCCGGCGCAGGGTCGATGAAGATGTCGCGATGGTCGAAGGCGGCGACGAGCCGCGTGAAGGGCGAGCGCAGCATGCCGTTGCCGAACACGTCGCCCGACATGTCGCCGACGCCGACCGCGGTGAACGGCTCGCTCTGGATGTCGCGGTTCATCTCGCGGAAGTGGCGCTTGACCGCCTCCCACGCGCCGCGCGCGGTAATGCCCATCTTCTTGTGGTCGTAGCCGGCCGAGCCGCCCGAGGCGAAGGCGTCGTCGAGCCAGAAGCCGTGGCGCTGGCTGATCGCGTTGGCCGTGTCGGAGAAGGTGGCCGTGCCCTTGTCGGCCGCGACCACGAAATAGGGGTCGTCGCCGTCGCGCCGCTCGACGCCCTCGGGCGGCACCACGGCGTCGCCGTCGAGATTGTCGGTGACGGAGAGCAGGCTGGAGATGAAGTTGACGTAGGCCTTCTTGCCGGCTTCGAAAATCTCCGTACGGCTGCCGCCGGCCGGCAGCAGGCGCGGGAAGAAGCCGCCCTTGGCGCCCACCGGCACGATGACCGCGTTCTTGACCTGCTGCGCCTTGACGAGGCCGAGCACCTCGGTGCGGTAGTCCTGCGCCCGGTCGGACCAGCGCAGGCCGCCGCGCGCCACCGGGCCGTAGCGCAGGTGGACGCCCTCGACCTCCGGCCCGTAGACGAAGATCTCGCGCCACGGCCGCGGCTCGGGAAGGCCGGTGACGGCGCGCGAATCGAGCTTGATCGCCAGCGAGCGCGGGCCGTCCGTCTCCGGCGCGTAGTAGTTGGTGCGCAGGGTCGATTCGATCAGGTTGCGGTAGCGGCGCAGGATGGTGTCGTCGTCGAGGTTGGGCACGCCCTCCAGCGCGTCGCCGATGGCGGCGACCAGATGCCTGGCCGCCACGTCGCGGTCTTCCCGGCTCGCCGGGTCGAACCGGGCGGCGAACAGCGAGAACAGCGCCCGCGCGATCTCCGGATAGCGGTTGAGCGCCGCGGCGATGAAGTCCTGGCTCTGCGGGATGCCGGCCTGCTGGAGATAGCGGCCATAGGCGCGCAGGAGCTGGATTTCCCGCGCCCTCAAGCCGGCGCTCTGCACCAGCGCGGCATAGGCGTCGTTGTCGGTCTCGCCGCGCCAGACGGAGAGGAACACCTCCTCGAGAAGCGCGCCGCCGTCGGCAAGGTCGATCCTGCGCCCGGCGCTGCCGGCAAGCTCCATGTCGTGGATGAAGACCGAGGCCGCGCCCTCGTCGCCCGGTATCTCGAAGGTGCGCTCGCTGATGACGCGGAAGCCCATGTTCTCGAGCAGCGGCACGCGCCGCGACAGACCGACCGGCTCGCCGTGATGGTAGATCTTGAGCGAGGCGTGGTTCTCGTCCTCGCCGTCGGCGCGGTAGAAGTCGATGGCGATGGGGTTTTCCGCCGAAAGCCGCTCGATATGGCCGGCATCCGCGAGCGCGGCCTCCGGCGTGAACGAGTTGCGGTAGCTCTGCGGCAGCCGGTGGGCGAGCGCGACC
>JACZJD010000370.1 GCA_014860725.1 Aquamicrobium sp. | reverse complement strand
TAGTGGATGTCGGCGACGCGGCCGGCCAGCGTGTTCTCGATCGGGATCATGGCGAGGTCGGCCTTGCCGGTCTCGACCGCGATGAAGGCGTCCTCGAAGGTCGGGCAGGGCAGCGGCTCCATGTCGGGGAACATGTCGCGGCAGGCGGTGTCCGAGTTGGCGCCCGGCTCGCCCTGGAAGGAAATCCTGTTGGTCTTCGCGATCATCGCCCCTCGCCTGTCCCTTGCAGTTCCCTAGAAATCAGCGCGCGGGCGCGCTCCAGATCGTCCGGCGTGTCGACGCCGAGCGGCACGGTGTCGACGATGGCCGCGTCGATGCGCATGCCGGCCTCGAGCGCCCGCAGCTGCTCCAGCTTCTCGCGCTTCTCCAGCGCCGAGGGCGGCAGCGACACGAAGCGCTCGAGCGCGGCGCGGCGCCAGGCATAGATGCCGATGTGATGGTAGAGCGGCCCCTCGCCCCACGGCGCGGTGGCGCGGGTGAAGTAGAGCGCGCGCAGCCGGTCCGGCGAGAGCGGCGAGCCGACGATCTTGACCACGTTGGGGTTGGTCTTCTCCTCGTCGCGGACGATCCCGGCGCCAAGCGTGCCGATGTCGACGGCCGGCTCGTCGAGAAGTGCCGCGGCGCGGCCTATCAGCGCAGGCTCGATGGTCGGCAGGTCGCCCTGGAGGTTGAGCACCGCCTCGACGCGGCGGCCGGGGTCGAGCGTCTCCAGCGCCTCGAAGATGCGGTCGGAGCCGGACTGGTGATGGCTCGCGGTCATCACCGCCTCGTGGCCGAAGGCCTGCGCGGCGTCGCGGATCTCGGCCGAATCGGTCGCGATCACCACGCGCCCGATGCCGCTTGCCGCCGCGCGGTCGGCGACATGGGCGATCATCGGCCTGCCGGCGATGTCGGCGAGCGGCTTGCCGGGAAGGCGCGTCGCGGCCATGCGCGCGGGGATCAGGACGAGGATGGACATGGCTGCGGCGGGTCGCGCTGTTCGAACTGTGACGAAAAAACTCTATCGGCACGGCATGTGCCGGAACGGCTCTTATATGTGTTGCAAGGAACGAGCAAAAGACCTAGTTTCCGCGCGTTTTTCACCGGCATCTACCGCTCGGGGGACGAACGGCCCACACCCCTCCGTGGGCCGCGCACGGCGGATGGACAAGGGAGTCTTTGGCAGATGATGGATTCGTTCGAGCTCAACAAGCTGATCGGCGCGTTTCTCGCGGTGGTATTCGTGGTCTTTTCGGTCAGCATCGTGTCCGACGCCATCTTCGCCACCCATGCCCCGGAGACGCCCGGCTACGCCATCGAGGTGGCGGAGGCCGAGCCCGATGCCGGCGAAGCCGAGGAAAAAGCCGGCCCGTCCGTCCTCGACCTGATCGCGACCGCCGACGTCGCGGCCGGCCAGACCGCCTTCCGCAAGTGCGTGGCCTGCCACACCGCCGAAGAGGGCGGCGCCAACAAGGTCGGCCCGAACCTCTTCGACGTCGTCAACCGCCCGATCGCCTCGCATGAGGGCTTCAACTACTCGGCGGCGATGCGCGAGTTCTCGCAGGGCGGCTCGGTGGTGTGGGACTACGAGCACCTGAGCGGCTTCCTGCAGTCGCCGCGCACCTACGTCTCCGGCACCGCGATGGCCTTCGCCGGCATCCGCAACATCCAGGAAGAAGCCAACCTGATCGCCTATCTCCGGTCGCTGTCCAACGACCCGGCGCCGCTGCCGGCGGCCGCGTCCGAGGAAGCGCCGGCCGACGAGGCCGCCCCCGCGGACGA
>JACZJD010000003.1 GCA_014860725.1 Aquamicrobium sp. | reverse complement strand
GTCGTCATCATCGGCGGCCTGGGCTCGCTGCGCGGCACGGTGGTGGCCGCGGTGCTGATCGGCGTCTCCGACGGCGTCGTCTCGATGTTCTTCTCGCCGACGCTGGCCAAGATGATCGCCACGCTGGCGGTGGCGCTGGTTCTGGTGTTCCGCCCGCAAGGCCTGTTCGGGACGCCGGCGCGATGAGCGGGCAGGACAGGCCCGCGAAGATCTACGCCCTGCACCTCGCCGTGCTCGCCGTCCTGTTCGCGCTGAATTTCGTGCTGCCGGCCTACTATCACGGCCTGACGGCGCGCATCCTCGTCCTGGCGGTCTTCGCCATGGGTTACAACATGCTGTTCGGCTATGCCGGCCTGCTCAGCCTCGGCCACGCCATGTTCTTCGCCGCCGGCCTGTACGGCGCCGGCCTGGGCGTCGTGCATTTCGGCTTCGGCGTGCCGCTGGCCTTCCTGAGCGGGCTCGCCTGCGGCGCCTTGCTGTCCTTGGTCATCGGCGTGCTGGCGCTGCGCACCTCCGGCGTCGCCTTCATGATCGTCACCATGATGTTCTCGCAGGTCGTCTACCTGACCACGCTCTACTTCACGACCTGGACCCGCGGCGAGGAGGGTCTCGTGCTGTCGCCGGCGCTCCGCCGCATCGATCTCGGCGGAACCGTCGTCAGCCTGTCCGACCCGGCGGCGCGCTACGTCATTGCCTTCGTCCTGTTCTCGGCCGTGCTGTTTCTGTCGCTCAGGCTGGTGCGCTCGCCCTTCGGCCGCACGCTCGCCGGCATCCGCGAGAACGAGGAGCGCATGCGCATGCTGGGCTACGACACCTTCCGCGCCAAGCTCGCGGCAGTGGTGCTCTCCGGCCTGTTCTGCGCCGCTTCGGGCGCGGCCTACGGCCTGCTGTTCGGCTATGTCGGCTCGGGCTTCGCCTCGATCCAGTATTCGATCCTGCCGCTCCTGTGGGTGCTGGTCGGCGGTGCGGCGACGACGCTCGGGCCGCTTCTCGGCACGCTGTTCATGTTCTACGTCGTCGACTACGCCTCGGGCGTCACCACGGCCTGGCTGGTGCTGGTCGGCGCGGCGCTGATCCTCACGGTCCTGTTCTTTCCCAGGGGCGTTCTCGGCAGTGTGCGCGAAAGGTGGCTCAAATGGCTGCCGTAGTAGCCCCCCTCATCGAGACGAAGGCGCTGTCGCGCAGCTTCGGCGGGCTGAAGGCGGTCGACGCCGTCGATTTCCGGCTGGAGAAGGGCGAGATCCGTGCCATCATCGGCCCCAACGGTGCCGGCAAGACCACGCTCGTCGGCCTGATCTGCGGCCGCGTCACCCCGTCCTCCGGCACCATCCTGTTCGAGGGCCGCGACATCACCCGCCTGCCGGCGCACGCCCGCGTCATGGCCGGCATCGCCTATACGTTCCAGATCACCTCGATCTTCCCGAAGCTCACGGTCTACGACAACGTCGCCCTGCCGGTGCAGCGGCGGCTGCTGGCCGGCGGCCGGGTCCGCCGATCCGGCCTCGACGCCGGCGTTGCCGAGGCATTGGAAAAGGTCGGCCTCGCCGACCGGGCCGACGTGCCGGCCGGCGATCTCGCCTACGGCCATCAGAGGCTGCTCGAAGTAGCGATGGGGCTGGCGCTGAAGCCGCGCCTGCTCATCCTCGACGAGCCGACGCAGGGCCTCTCCGACGGCGAGATCGCGAGCTTCGTCGCACTGGTGCGGGCCATCGCCGGGGAAACGACGATCCTGCTGATCGAGCACAACATGCAGGTGGTGATGGAGCTTGCCGAGACGATCACGGTGATGAATGCCGGCCGCATCCTCGCCGAAGGCGCGCCGGAGGCGATCCGCGCCGACAGGGCGGTGCAGGACGCCTATCTGGGGACGAAGGGCGATGGCTGAGGCGGCGCTCGAACTCGTGGGCGTCGACGCCTTCTACGGCGAGGTGCAGGCGCTGCGCGGCCTCTCGCTCAGGCTGGAGCGCGGCGAGGTGCTGTGCCTGCTCGGCCGCAACGGCGCCGGCAAGACCACGGCGTTGAAGGCGATCATGGGGCTGGTCGCGGTGCGGGCGGGCGAGATCGTCAAGGACGGCGCGTCGCTCACCCGCCTGCCGGCCCACGAAATCCCGAAGACCGGCATAGGCTACGTGCCGCAGGGCCGGCGGCTCTTCGCCGAGCTGACGGTGGCCGAGAACCTCGAGATCGGCCTGATGACGCGCGGCCGCGGCGCGGCGACGCGCGAGGCCGTGCTCGACCTCTTCCCGGTGCTGCGCGAGCGCTTCTCGCAGCGCTCGGGCACGCTGTCGGGCGGCGAGCAGCAGATGCTGGCCATGGCGCGGGCGCTGTGCCTTGAGCCGGACGTGCTGCTGCTCGACGAGCCGACCGAGGGGCTGATGCCGTCGATGATCGGCCGCATCCGCGACGCCGTCTCCGGCCTGCGCGACAAGGGCGTGTCCGTGGTGCTGGTCGAGCAGCGGGTGGAGGCGGCGCTGTCGCTCGCCGACCGCGTCGCCTTCATCGAGAACGGCCAGAACCGCGAGACGCTCGCCGCCGCGGCGGTGCGCGCCGACCCCGCCCGCCTGCGCCGCTATGTCGGCGTGGGCTGAGGCTATTCGC
>JACZJD010000369.1 GCA_014860725.1 Aquamicrobium sp. | reverse complement strand
CGCTTCGGCCCGGCAAGCGCCGCCCGGCCACCAGCGGCGCGAACCTGTCGATCAGGGCGGCCGCGCGGCTCATCACGTCATGGCCATCCGTGAACACGCGCGCGCGGCCGGCCTGGGCGATGCGGGTCCGCGCTTCCGCATCGTCGCGATAGCAGCCAATCTTGGCGATCATCTCGTCGCGGGAGCGAAAGAACTCGGCCTCGCGGCCTTCGCGGAACAGGGCGGCGAGGTCGGGCGTGAAGGGCGACAGCATGAAGCCGCCGCAAGCGGGGATCTCGAAGCTGCGTGTCGTGTAGGAATCGCGGTTGCGGCGCGAGAGGAAGGCGAGCGCCACCTTGGCGCCGCGAACGGCCTTGGCATAGTCGTCGCCGAACACGGGGTGGATGGGCGCCAAGCGGCCAAGCCAGGCGCGCGGCGGCGCCCGGTGCCAATTGGCGCCGAACAGCCGCAAGCGATAGCCCGCCTGCATGACCGCCTCGAGCAGATCGAGCCTTCCGTCCGCCTCGTAATGGCCGATGAACGCCACGTCGCAGTCGAAGCGTTCGCGGTCGGCGGGGTCGAGCGCGAGCGGCCGGTGAATCCAGGGCACGAACCAGGCCCTGAGCAGATCCACGCGTGGCGCGCCCGCGGCGCGGAATTCCGCCAGGTTGAGGGCGCGGAAGGCAAGGGCAAGGTCGTAATGCGGCAGGGCCGCCAGGAAATGGCGCCACAGCCAAGCGGGGTTCGCCGGCGCGAAGGGATCATCATTATTATAGCCGACGATGATCGCGCGCGGTGCCGCCTGCCGCAAGGCTGCAAGAACGCGGGGCGGAACGAGGAGGCCGCGATAGATGAACACCACGTCGGGCCGGCTGCGGCGGGCCAGATCGACCAGCGCGTGGCTGGTCCGCGCCAGCAGCGGCGCGAGCCCGAAATGCAGCGCGAGCTTCGCCGCCCACCAGGCGGGCGAGATGGCGGCTGCCCCACGCCCTCTCTCAGGAGCGCGCGCGCGTTCGAGGAAGCGCCCCCACGGGAACGGCACCACCTCATGGCCAAGCCGCAGGAAAGCGCGCGCCAGCGCCGCCTCGTAGACATCGACCACCCACTCTCCCGCAAGCAGAATGCGCATCGCTTCGCCTTACTCCGCGCTTCCGGCGGGCTGGGCGAGGAGCGCAATGCGGTCGAGCAGATATCGGGCCCAGCGCTCGGGCGAATACTGTTCGGCCAGATGGCGGCTGGCCTCGCCCATGCGGCGCCGCTCGGCCATGCTCGCGCGGTGCATACGCATGAGCGCGCCGGTAAGCGCGCCGGCATCTTCGGCCGCGAAGACGAAGCCATTAAATCCGTCGCGCACCAGCGACACCGAGGCGCCGCAGGCCGTGCTGCAGATGATCGGGCGGCCGGCGGCGGCGGCTTCGTGGATCACCACCCCCCAGTTCTCGGACCGGCTTGGCAGCACGAGGCAAGAGGATCGCGCGAATTCGTCGGGCAGGGCCTCGGGCTGAACGAAACCCAACATCTCGACCCCGGGCACGGGCCGGATCAGCTCGGCGAGCGGGCCGAGGCCGCAAACCCTGAGCGGCCAAGGATCTTGGACCGCGCCGCGATAGGCGGCATAGGCGGCGGCAAGGGTGTCGAGCCCCTTCACCGGCACGAGGCGGCCCAGGAAGAGGAACGCCGGGTGCTCCGGCTCGCGCCCGGCCGCCACCGCCATCGCCGGCGTGTCGGCCGTCAACACGCCATAGAGAATCTCGCTTTCCTTGAAGCCGAGCTTGCGCGCGAAGACCGCCTGGCGCTCGCCCGCCAGATACACGGCATCATAGAGCGGTCGGACATGAAAGGGCGCCGCTGCCACGCCCAGCCATTGCCGCAGGCTGCCGCGCCACGGGTTGTCCATGGCGAGGATGCGCACCGCCCGGCCGCGAAAGCGGCTGAGCGCGCGCCGATAGGCCGGCACATGCCACGAGCTCACCAGCAGCGCGGTCGGGGAGAAGCGCTCGAGCCGCTCGAGCAGCGGCGC